>NZ_JADGFC010000015.1 GCF_016744025.1 Sulfurimonas sp. | reverse complement strand
CTTTGTTTTTGGTCGAATAAGATTAGCAGATTATCGATTAATCCTATCTTTCAACTTACTTTCAAAAAATTGCACTTGATTTTAGAATTGGCGTTTTATTTTTTCTATTGATGATGAAAAAGAGTACTTTATAAGTATAAAAGATAATTTATCACAACTTTTAAATGAGTTGAAAAGCTATAAGGTAGACCCGATTAAAAACAGAGATGAAGAGTGGGTAAAACAGATTTATAGATACGCAAATAAATATAAAATTTCTAATAAAATCATACCAAGAAACTCTAATCTACTTAAAAAAATAACCACCTTAGATTTGAGTTCCAATAATCTATTGCATATTACTTCAGCTATATCAAACTTAGAACTTCTAGAAACATTAAATTTATCAAACAATAATCTTATCAATTTCCCAGATGAATTTTCAAAGTTAGTAAATTTAAAAGAACTAAATATATCAAGAAACAAGTTTGATAATATTCCTAAGGTAATTTTTGATATTGAATCATTAAAAAAACTTGATATTTCAAAGAATAATTTACATGATATACCCAAAGAGATTAAGAAAAACAGTAATCTTTGTTATTTAGACTTAGGAGGGAATTTCATAAGAAATTTGTACGCTGAAGTCCTTAAAGGTACTCTCTTTATGGGGAAATAGATTAAGCCATATCCCAGATAACATAACGCGATTAAAAGCTCTAGAAGAACTCAAACTTTGTAGTAATGACTTAAAGACATTACCTAAAAATATTACTGAATTGCTCAATCTCAATAACTTAGAAGTATTTATGAATCATGACTTAGTTCTATCAAAGAAACAAAAGAAATGGCAACTAAATATTGATGATTCACTATTTCTTTTTTAATCCAAGAAGAGTAGCTCTAAATATGAATTTAAAACATACATGGTATAATCGCGTAATTATTATAAAATTAAGGAATTTATTATGGCTCAAACTATAACAGAGAAAATATTTTCACAGCATGTTGGAAAAGAAGTTTTTGCTGGAGAAATTATTCGCTCAAACATAGATATGGTTATTGGAAACGATATTACTACACCTATTTCAATTAGTGCTTTTAATCTTAGCGGTGCTACTGAGCTTGCTAATCCAGATGGATTTTCTATCGTTCTTGACCACTTTATCCCTGCAAAAGATATAGCATCTGCTAACCAAGCTAGAATAAGTCGTGACTTTGCGAAAAAACATAATCTTAAAAACTTTTTTGATGAAAAAGACATGGGAATCGAGCACGCACTTTTACCAGAAAAAGGTCTTGTTGTTCCTGGTGATGTAATCATCGGTGCAGATTCACACACTTGTACTCATGGTGCTCTTGGTGCTTTTTCTACTGGTATGGGTTCAACTGACTTAGCATTTGCAATGATTAGTGGTGGGAACTGGTTTAAAGTTCCTGAGTCAATCAAAGTAAACCTTAGTGGTAAACCAGCAAAACATACAACAGGTAAAGATATCATTTTAGAAATCATTCGCCTAATTGGTGTTGATGGAGCCTTATATAGAACTTTAGAATTTACTGGTAGCACAGTTGCACATTTAAGTATGGATGATAGATTCTCTATGTGTAATATGGCAATCGAAGCTGGTGCGAAGAGTGGAATCGTGGCTTATGATGATACAACTGCAGAGTTTTTAGCTGATAAAGATCTTGCTCGTGAACCTAGAATTCACCAATCAGATGCAGACGCTACTTATGTTCAAACATTAAAAATAAACGTAGCAGAACTTGAGCCTGTAATTGCTTACCCTTTCTTGCCATCAAATGGTCACTCAATCACAAAAGCTGTAAGTGATAAAATTAAAATAGATCAAGCATTTATTGGTAGCTGTACAAATGGTCGTTTAGGCGATCTTAAAACTGCTTCTGAAATTTTAAAAGGTCAAAGAGTTCACGAAGATGTTCGTCTTATCGTAACACCTGGAACTCAAAAAATCCTAAAAGAAGCATCTAGACTTGGATACATGGATATCATCATAGATGCAGGTGGAGTTGTTTCAAACCCTACTTGTGGAGCATGTCTTGGTGGTTACATGGGGATTCTTGGTGATAATGAAGTCGCAGTCTCTACTACTAACCGTAACTTTGTAGGACGTATGGGCTCTCGTAGTTCTAAAGTATATCTTGCTAACTCAGCAGTAGCAGCTATTTCAGCTATTACTGGTTATATTTCAGACCCGAGATAATAATGTTTGATATCCCCTGTGTCATCTTTGCAGGTGGAAAAAGCAGCAGAATGGGAGAAGATAAATCTCTTCTCCCTTTTGCAGGCTTTGAAACTCTTACAGAGTTTCAACTCTCCCGTTTAAATAAAATCTTCAAAAATGTATATATTTCATGTAAAGAACAAACTAAGTTTAACTTTGAAGCAAACTTTATCCAAGATGCAAAGAGTACACAAACTTTTGCTCCAACTGCTGGTTTTGTTGCAATATTTGAAGAACTAAAAGAAGATTCATTTTTTGCTCTTAGTGTTGACGCTCCTTTTGTAAGCGAGAAAGAAATCATAAAAATCATAGATGCAGATACAGATGAGTTAGATGCAGTGATAGCTAAAACAGAGTTTGGAAATCAACCAATGTGTGGCATCTATCATCGTTCACTTGCTAAAGAATTTTCCAATATGCTACAAACTGACAACCATAAACTTGGGTTTTTACTAAAGTCTTCAAAAACCGAGTTTGTATACTTTGATGATGAAAAACCATTTTTAAACCTAAACCATCCACATGAATATGAAGAAGCACTAAAACTACTCTAATCAATATTTAACTCCTATTCGCTATAATATATAAAAAATAAAAAGAACTATAATGAATTTAACTCACCTAGACGAAAACCAAAGACCAAAAATGGTCGACGTATCTGATAAAAATCAATCAACAAGAGTTGCCGTAGCATCTGGAAAAATACAAATGAGCCAAGATGCTTATGATGCAATAGTTAGTGAAAAAACTAAAAAAGGTCCTGTTTTACAAACTGCTGTTATAGCGGCTATTATGGGTGTTAAAAAGACTAGTGATCTTATCCCTATGTGTCATCCTCTAAACCTAAGCGGAATAAACTGTGATGTACAAGAACTTCCAGAACTTCCAGGTTTTAAACTTAGTGTAACTGCAAAACTTACAGGACAGACTGGTGTTGAGATGGAAGCTTTAACAGGAACAAGTATTGGTCTTTTAACTATTTACGATATGGTAAAAGCAATAGATAAGGGCATGATAATATCAAATGTGCAACTAGAGGAAAAATCAGGAGGAAAGAGTGGAGATTTTAAACGATAGAACTGATAAGCTAGAACTTACTTATCCATGTACTTGGTCTTATAAACTTATTGCAGGTGAAAAAGAAGCTTTAGAAAAAGCAATACATGATGTTATTGTTGAAAGAGAGCACAAACTAGCTCACTCTAAGAACTCTAAGGGTGGTAAGTATGTGAGTATGAACCTTGATCTTCTAGTTCAGAACGAAGATGATAGAAACTTTATATATGAAGCTCTAAAGGCACACCAAAATATCAAAATGGTATTATAATAAAATTAAGGATTAGTAATGGATTTAGAAAAACTACAGACTGATATAAATGACTCGTATAACCATAGATTTAAAAGTGTTGACAAAAGAGTAACACATACTATTGATCATCTAAAAGATGAGCTAAATATTCAAATCAATGAACTAAACTTGAATGATATAAAAACGATTGCTACTACTATTTTAGATATTGAAACTAAGACTCTAAAATCTGATGTTGAATCTCTTTTAGCACAAAAAGAATTAATAGAGAGAAATCTTGAAAGAAAAGCTGAAGAGCTTCAAGAGTCTAAGTATGGTGTTTTTAATGCAATAGAAGTAAAACTTGTAGATCAAAGTGATGCATTATCTAAGCTTCATCAAGTTAAATTACAATCAATTGACCTTTTTGATTTTTTAAGTGAAATGGTTGAATCAGCTATTATTACTGCACTTGAAAAAGATACAGATGGTGATATCAGAGAAACTACTGAAGAGGTTATTAAAGATATAACTTTTGAAGCTATTAAAGAAGGTTCACTAAATACTATTAGAATCAGAAAAATACTTTCTACTATTCTTTACTCTGCGGTAGATATTGCTGAAGCAACTCCTACAAAAGCAGACGCTATATTAAATGCTACTCTTCGCGGTATGAGAGGCGGGCTTGTTCGCTCTATTGATAGATTTAAAAAGCGTTTAGCTTTTATGCCTGTTGAAGCAAAACATATCCTGATAGAAGATTATGACACTATTATGGAAGACCTAAATCAAACTGATACTCTTTTCTCTCAAGTTGTACAAACTCAAGCTAGTGAGAATTCTCAAGAGATAAGTAAACTACTTTTAGAGATAAACAAAGATATGCGTTATGATTTAGAAGAATTAGTTCATATTTCTAAAGAGACTGCTGATATTATGAGAGATAGATTCTCTACATTTGCTAAGACAGCTGTTAAGAAGGCAGATACTGCTCTAAAATCTGAAGCAGCACAAGAAGCTAAGCGAATGGGTAAACAAGCATGGGGAGTAGCTAAAACAGCTCTAGGAAGTGCAATTAAAACTGCTAAAGGTGCAATGGATAAAGAGAAGTAAAAACTCTTTATTCAATCTCTTCACAAGGTTTTGAGAACAGATAACCTTGTGAGAAGTCTACACCTAGCTCAACTAACGTATCATAAACACTCTGCGTCTCAACAAATTCAGCTATCGTTTTAATATTCATATTTTTTGCATAGAGTAAGATACTCTCAACTGTAATTCTTTGAGTTATATCTTTATCTATATTTTCTATTAATGATCCATCTATTTTTATATAATCAATATTTAACTTTGTCAAATAACTAAAGTTTGAGTAACCTGTGCCAAAATCATCTATAGCTATTTTACAACCATATTTTTTAACTTCTTTTATAAATAAATCCAACTCATTAAAATTCTCAATACCTTCTGATTCCACTATCTCAAGAACTACTCGATTTCCACAATTATACTTTTTTAAATTGTTTATCAAAACTTCTTTAGTTTTGTTTGACAAAATATCCTGTAAACATAGATTTATTGAAAACTCATAATCAAGATTTGAAAACTTTTTAAAAGTTTTTTCAATCATTGTCTTGGTCAGCTTGTAATAAAGTTTAGCTTTTTTTGAATGTTCTAAAAAGAAATATGGAGATACAATAGAGCCATCTTCTCTTTTTAGCCTTATTAGTGCTTCATACTTTACAATTTTCTTAGTTTTATTATCTACAATACCTTGAAAGAATGGTAAAAATCTATCTTCTGTAATTCCTAACTTAATGGCGTCTATAACTTCTATATTATTCTTAGTCTGATTTTGTAAAGATTTGCTCTCATTGTAAATAACTATTTTTTTATTACTTACTTTACTCTCTTTAATAGCTATATGAGAAAGTTTGTATATATCTTCTTTCTCACCTGATGAGATACCACAAGATATACTTGGGGAAATCTTATATCCATCCATCTTTAAATTAGTATTTTCTATGTGGTCTATTAAAGACCTAATGTCAATTTTAACATCATCACTAATCTCTTTATTTGAGTATAAAACTGCAAACTCATCACTACTTAGTCTATAAGCTTGTGCTTCGTTGATGATAATATCTTTAATGATTTGAGCAACTTCTTGAAGAACCTTATCTCCAATTTCATAACCAAAATAATCATTTATATCTGAGAACCTATCAATATTAATAAGAGCTAGAGTACTTTTTTTACTCGTTATAGCTAAAGCCCCAAGCAGTGCCTCTCTATTTTTTAAGCCTGTCAATTCATCTGTGAATTGCTTTTTAATGATTTTATCTTTTTCTATCAGCTCAGTAACATCTGTTCTTGTAGCGATATACTCGACAATTTCTCCATCATCATTTAGAATAGGCATAATTACCGATTTAACATAATACGAAATTCCATCTTTAGAAATGTTTTTTATAGTACTTCGCCATATTTTCTTATTTTTGATTGTATCCCACATATTTTTAAATATACTAGGATCATTCTCATCATGTTTTACAATATTATGACTCTTGCCCATTAACTCTTCTCTTGTATAACCTGATATTCTAGTAAAGGCATCATTTACATAAGTAATAACCCCGTTTGTATCAGTTTTTGAAACGATAGAACTCTCATCAAGTATTGTTCTATATTGATTGAGTATATTCATATTATCATCAAGCTCATCTTGAGATATATTTACTAGATGCGTAAGAGATTTAAGCATGGTTTGCTTATGTTCATGGTTAGCAATATCTTCATGTTCAGATATATTATTTGTCTCAGAGATAGATAAGGTTGTAGTTGTTATATTTAAAACTTTATTATCTCCATTAGAGTGAAAAAACTCCCCATATGTAAACATACCAACTGTTGGAGCTACAGCTTCAATAAGAGCAAATTCATTATTTATTTGTTCTTTTAAAAACAAATCTCTAACAGAACATGAGTATATATAAGTCGCTTCTACTGGCCTTAGAGCTATTTTTCTTGGTATTTTGGAGGCATTGTTTAGTATCTCTTCTATATTACCAATAGCAAAGCGTACTTTATCTCCATTATGAAAGTGACCTGCAAAAACAAAACCATCATCCTCTGTTACACTATGCATTGATCTTGCTATCATCACACCATTTTCAACTCGAACTAAAGGAAATTCTATTGCACTAGCTGGTAGATTTGAGATAATTTCTTCACCAAGATAATGTGAGAACATATCTTTAATAGGTATATTGTCTATTTCATATATAATATTTTTATCAGATTTAGTGATTAGCATCTCTTTACCGATAGTAGTCCATTCAAGAGAATATTCACTTGAGACATATAAACTATCACTACTCAGTGTTGCTAAGACTATTCCATCAAAATGTATCTTTTTATCTTTTATAATAAAGGTTTTTTTAAACTCAAAGTTATCCCCGGCTATACCACCGGCAACTGTAACAGCACTATTGATTGAAGTAAAACCATTTAAGAAAGATTCTGAATCACCTCTAAAAGCTTCACTTAAAGCTATCATAGCTTTTGTATCATACTTTATACACTCTTGCGCAGCTTTTATTCCTGTCTCAAAAGTTGATTCTTCATAAAAATATGTATTTATAGTAGTATTTTCAAAAATAGAAAAAGATATTTGAATTGTTTTTCTTTGAACTTTTCCATTGACAATCTCACCTGCAGTTGAGGCACCAATTATCTTAGCATCTGGAAGCTTATTGGATAAAAGTTCTAAAATAGGATGTAACTTTGAGGTGTCTGACTCACCACTTAAAAGCTGAATTAGTAAATTTGATTTTTTTAGTATATTTTCATCTATAAAAATATCTAATTCTGTTATATTTTCAAATTTATAATTTACTAACTTCATAAAACACCTATTATCTTGATTATTAAGAATGTATTATACTATTAAAACCATCATATAATATATAACTAAAAAGAGAAAAACTATTTTTGTAGTGGGTTAGTATTTTCTACTTTAACTCCACCAAGTTCAATGAGGATATTAGTAATTTCACTGTCTAGTTGTTTAATCTTTTGTAGCTTGTCTTTTTGCGTAATATTGAGTGATGCCGCCCATGCACTAAGTGTTGGCATTCCGATTACAATCTTATTTTCACCCTTCTTAATATAAGCGTACATAGAACAAGGAGCAAATATTGCAGCTTGAGGAAGAGGTTCTTTACCATCAAAAATTGTATATGAAAAAGATATATGACACAGAGACCATACAATATATTTCTCGAAGTTTGGCAATTCATCTTTTTCTGTGTTAAAGCTATATTTCATATCATAAAAGCCAGCAATAATATAACCTTTTTTCTCAAAAGGAGCTTCTAATTCTTCTTGAAATTCATCAAAAAAATCATCTATATCTTCTGGTTTTTCAAATGTTATTTCATAGTTCATCATGCTCTGTTTCGCAAAACCATGAATTTTTGTATATGTTTTTTTAACATTAAAAGTCTTTTCAATGAGTTCATCCATTGGCTTAAACATTTCTATGAATTTTTCTCTTAAATGATTATCTCTGATTTGTAGAATATCTAGAGCTGCTTCTGGTGTTATATGAGTTATAACACTCTTGTTATCAGATTTTCTTCTGTATATAACCAAGTTAAATGGAGTAAATCCACCAAGTCTTGGGTCTATGTTAAATAGTTTTCTTGCTTTGTCATCATTTATAAGAGAAGAAAAAGAGAGTTGAGATAGAGAAGTTTCTCCAACTTTTTTTTCATATACATTTTGTACATTATGATGAGCATCATTTACAAAAAAGCCTATTTTTTCTATATCTTTTGTAAACTGGAAAAAAGCTTTATCTATCTCTTTTGAAGAATTTTCTAAAGTATACTCAACTGCAAGATTTTGATTGTTACTAGCTACAAACTTGTCATTTGCGTTAAGAGAGAAAAAGCTAGCACTAAATAAGAGTGTTAGTACTAACTTTTTTATTGTGCTAGTTTTCATCTCTATTACTCAGTAAGTTCTGTAAGGATATTATTAATCATCCCCTGAGCTTCGTTAAGTGCCGCAACTGCTTTTTCATCCTTGATATCAAGTATTTTAATCCAATTATTTACACCTAAGTATCCTATATAAACTTTGCTATCGCCTTTTTTCTTATACACATACATTGTACAAGGAGCATATGCACCAGCTTCAGGATGCAGTTTTGACACTGGGTAGATTACATCAAATTTACAAACAGAGTAGGTAATAAAAAAGTCATATTCTTCATATTTTGCAGCTTCAAATATCTCTTCAACTAGATTGGTATAATTAGGCATTAAAAAACCAATAGGCTCCATCTCTCCTTCAAACTCATTCTCAAAATCTTCTCTCCACTCTTCTAAATCAGTACCTTCTTCAAGCTCAACACTAAAAGCTTGAGCATAGTTATCTGTTTTGCTCTCAACATTATGGTTTAGTTTCTTATACTTACCCTTTGGTAATGCTAGATGCAGCGCTTTGTCTGTTAACTTAGCATAAGCTATCAAATCTGGATCAGTTACTGGTACACCAGTTGTTCTAGCCATACCTTCAAGAGTTAAGGTAGAGATGTTCATACTTCCTTTATCTGAGTAAATAGACATAGTAAGCGGTGTTAATACACCAAATTTAGGATATTTTTTTATTAGTTTTAGAGTTAATTCATCACTACGAAACATAGCAAGATTGTATGTTTTGTAATGTAGTTTTGTAAATCTAAGTTTAAATGGTTTATTCATATCGTTGTTTCCACCGATTGATAAACCAGAAGATGCAAAGGCTGCAGAAATAGTTTTAGGTGTAATATTCCCATTTGTATTATCTGTTGTAAATACTTGTACATTTTGTTCTATAGCAGATGCAGAGATTGCACTTAAAGATATAACAAACAAAGCACTAACAAACATAGTATATATTTTTCTCATTTTTCTTCCTTCTTTTTTTAAAGTATAAATAATAAAACTATTTAAAAATAACTTTATCACCTTTAGATATTCTCCCACCATTTATGACCTTAGCAAAAATTCCTCTATCATTTTGGAGTAGTGTCGGTAAGCTTGCATCTACCTTTGATAAACCCTTACATATGGTACAGTTTTGACTTATTTCTAAGAGAGTTTCTCCTACTTCAAGTCTGTCACCAGGGCTAAGATGATAAGGGTTAACATCAAGTAAGATATTTTCCCCAAGTGAACTATATGGAGTCTCTATACCATTTTCTTTTGCTAAATTATAACTATCTACTGAAGTAATTAATATAGCTCTTTGAGTATTTTTTGCGTAAAACTTATCTTCTCTCACACCTTGGGTATCAACAATAAGACTCTCTTGTTGAGATCTAGTATCTTTTCCCTTTATAGATATAAATAGTTCTAACACTATTCCTTGAGTATTATCTGTCATACTAACCCTTATAGTTCTTCATTGAAATCAGCTTCATTTACATAACTTTCAAATTCCATTGTTTTATATGATTTGGAATCTATATATTTTAAGATTGAAAAAAATATTTTCTCATCCTTGTAACCAGGAACGGCATATATAAGTTTATTGTTAGAATCAAAGAAAAGTGATGTTGGGTAAAAGTTATATCCTATATGTTTAGCAAAGGCACGACCATTACCAACAAAATCTTTATACATAACCTTATCTTTTTCATTGATATTTATATGAACAAAGACAAACTTTTTCTTTATCAAAACCTTTATATCTTCATCATCAAGAGTAAATTCTTTCATACTCTCACAATAACCACAATCTGTTTGATGTAACCAAACAAAAAGATGCTTGCCCAAAGAAACTTCTTTTTTAACAATCTTATCAATATAGATTTCTCTTGAGAAAAGTGTTGCTTGGATGATAATACTAATAAGAAAAGTTTTAATCAGTAACTTTAGCAAAATATATATACCTCTAAATTATTAAAGGATAAGATTATTTTATCTTACCCTTACCTTTTCCTGTTTTACCTTTACGGTCTACCCAAGTCATAAGTACTTTATCGCCTTTTTTAAATATTTCACCTTTAAACTGAAACTTTAAAATAGGATTTTTAGATAGGAACTGACTAGTTGACATATCTAAAACTGTCTCGCCGTTACAAGTTGCACTAACGTGAGTAATAAAGTTTGCATCATCTTTATTTCCAGTTTTTTTCTCTGCTTGATTGTATGTAATCATGTTGTGCTTAGCCATAGCTTTTACTTTAACTACGCCTTTTTTTAATTTTGCTTTTACTTTCATAATATTCCTTTATTGTTTTTATGTTCTGTGTTGCGTCGGATTAACCTTCACAACCACCTTTTGCAACATTTAATTTTTGTGTAGCTGAGTAAAGCTTGCCATCTTGACCTTCAACGATCACTTTAACACTACCAGGATTACCCATCTTGATCTTAATCGAGTAAGTAGTCATATCATATTTACCTACAGTGTATACACAAACTGCAGCTTCAGGATTAGCATCTTGAAATACAGCTATAGTTTTAGCAGGTATCTTTGTAGAAAAATCTAATGGAATAGCACCACCATTAGCAGCTGTAGCCATTTTTCCAGAGTCAAAAGCAACATTTGCTGCCTTTAGTTTTACTCCCTCTTCTATAGTAGCTGTTGTTCCGTACATAGCCTTTATAGCCATGTCCATCTTGTGCGCGCTCCATACTGCGGGTTTTAATTTTCTATAATCCTCTGCTCTTACACTTGCAGGTGCTACTGCCAAAGCTAAAGCACCAACTGTTAAACTTAAAAATTGTCTTCTTTGCATGATCTTTCCTTTGTTTTATTTACTGTTATCTATCATATAATCAACTAATAATTTTAGTTCATCATCACTCACACTAGCACCACCTTTAGCAGGCATACCATTGATACCTTCAAGAGCATTTTTATAAACACCACTCATTCCTTTAGCAAGAACTTCAGCCCAGCCTTCTTTATCGCCTGTTACTGGAGCACCCATACCATCTGCTACATGACAAGGCATACAGTTATCTTCATAGTTTTTCAAAACATTAAAGCCCATATCTGAAGCTTCTTTTTTAGGAAGATCTCTAACCACTGACATTGGTGGTAAAAATTCACTTATTCCACCATTTTCAACTCTAGTTACTACTACTGACTTTTCTTGACAGTCTTTCATGCAACGCGTTGCTGGATTGACTTTTTTAGCACCAAAATTTGCAGGATTTTCATAGTATTTACGAACATCTTTTAGAGCATTAGGTCCATCTATATTTGGCTCAAATCCATCTCTATTTGGCATCTTGATTTTTAAGAATTTCTCGCGATTAAGAACATACTCATCATCAACTTCTTCACCATCAATTGTAATCTCATTGATATTTAACATATACGCAGTAAGAGCATAGACTTCATCATTACTTAGAGTTTTAGACTTTGTATGAGGCATACCATCTCTAATATACCACCACATTGTACTTGCAACAGGCCAGTAAGAACCAAATACACGAGTTGGACCATCAGCTTCAGGATCTTTCCATCTGTTGTTTGTTAATGTCTTTTGTAACTCATCTGCATTACCTTTTGAAAGAGATGGATATCCACCACCACCTGAACCAAAGTCACCATGACACATAACACACTGAGCTTCATAAATCTCTTCACCATCTTCAACAGAGCCACTACCCTCAGGTAAACCTGTTCCATCTGGCATAACATCTTTATCCCAAGCTACTAACTCATTTGCTGTTGGCACACGTCCATTATTTATCTTCATCATGTTTGATTGATTATTTACATAATAAGGACCTGTTTTATCACCTATTACAGGATATTTAACACCACCATCTATACTTGCAATTGTTGTAGCTGTATTAGCTTTGGTAGTCTTAGTTGGAGTAGCACCATCATCCATACAACCTGCACTAAATAAAGTTGCTATACTAAGGACAGAAGCTGTAGCAATTAATTTATAATTTGTATTAAACATCTTTGATCCCTCCTGGCGTTCTAACTTGAACATGATTAACTTCACCTGTTGGGGTTACTTCCCAAGTTTCAACACCATTTCTATGGTAAACAGACTCGACACCCATTATTGAAACTTCTTCATCAATTGTTGGTTGAATATATCCTGCGTCATCCATAGCACGAGATGTAAGTAAAAGTACTTCACCTTTTTTATATGTATGCATGTAGCTCCATCTAGTCCAAGACTTAGGCAATAATAAACCTTTTATCTTCGCTTGGACATAATTATTTCCACCATCAAAAGATAAGTCAATACCAGTTATAGTTCCCATACCAGACCAAGCAAGTCCTTCAATTTCAACTATATCACCATCTTCTAAGTCAGTCCATGGTTTTTCAGGAGATGGAGAAACTACAGTTGAGTTTACTTCATTCGCATAAAAATGCTGAATTGCTTTACCACTCGGTTTAAGTGCAGTATATTTAGAAGTTTCTTCTTTTGCGTACCATGGTTCAGCAGCAAAATCTAAACGCTTAAGCCATTTAACACATAAGTTTCCTTCCCAACCAGGGAGAAGTAGTCTTACAGGATAACCTTGTTCAGGACGTAGAGCTTCTCCATTTTGACCCCAAACAATCATTGCATCATCAAGAATCTTATCTATTGGAACAGAACGACCCATCTCTGAGTTATCAGATCCCTCAGCTAGCATCCACTGAGCTTCTGGCTTTAAGCCTAAATCTTCAAGAATAGTTTTTATGTAAACACCTGTCCACTCTGCAGATGCCATAAAACCTTTAGCAAACTGTAAAGAGTTAAACTGTGGGCCTCTCCACTCTTGTCCACCATTTGCAGGACACTCGATAAAGTGTGTACGAGTTACACTTGGATAACGTTTGAGTTGATCAAGTGTTAATACGATAGGTTTTTCAACTAAACCATGAATCATTAAACGATACTCTTTTGGGTCAATATGAGCAGTTCCACCATGAGAACGGGAAAAGAAAAGACCATTTGGAGTGATGATACCTTCTGACTCATGAATCGGAGTTACTGCAATAGAAGCTCTATAGTTACCAGAAGCTAAAAGCTTAGTATTTCTTCTTGTGTTGTTATGCTCATAAGCAGATGGGATTCCGTAACGATTTTTAGTTACAGGATCGCCCCACTTTTGGCCCCACTCAGGATGATGCATAATTGCATGATCATCTTCAGACGCAATTAGACTTGTTCCAGCAAGTGCAGTTACACCAAGAGCTGCTGTACGCTTAAAAAAGTTTCTTCTATCAGATATATCTAAATCATTTATAGATTTCTTATTATCCATTCTATTCTCCCATTTAATTAATATGACATTATATTGTTATGAGTATACAGAAGATTGACTATAAAAATGTGACAATAATGTGACAATATTACAACACAAAACTATTATGTTACATTTCGATACAAGTTATTCTAAAGATATTATATTAGATTTATAATTATTATTATCTATAGCTATGTATGTAGGATTTTTTTATTTAGACTTATAATAAACATATATTAATATGATATTTTTAGCTTTTTGTAGTTATTGATAAAATGACGTAGTTATTATTTTTTTTGTCTATTAGAAAGGGGATTGTACATCCTTGAAATTCAATATCTTTAATATTTTCATTGTCAAAATAGATGGACTTTTTATATTTTTTTCTTTACTTGGCATATTTAAAATAATGGTATCAAGATACATTTTAAAGTTTTTTGTTGCTTGGTAGTCTTGCTTAGATAAAATATTTAAAAGCTCTTTTAACTGCTTTTCATAAAGAGGTGAGCTTAATATATTCAAGCTTCTTTCCTTTGTTCAAGCCAAGTACTCATCTCTTTCATACTATCGTAATATAAAACAAAAGTACCAGTAGCATCTTCATACTCTTTTAACTGCGCTTGAATCTTTTTTTGATTATTTTTAAAGTCTTCTTCAATAATCACCACTTTATCTTTTGGTAATGTATTCATAAAGGTCTCTATATAATCATCTTCAACTTGTAAGTGTATAGTTGTCATGTTTTACTCGCTACTTTTCAACTCTGCATATAAAGAGATACAAGAGTCTACTTCTGCTCTACTAGGGACTCTTCTAACTGAAAGATATGTTACTTTCCCGTTAGTATGAATTTTTCTCAAGGCAGTTGCATGTACCCAGTAGTATCCACCATCTTTTCTAAGATTTTTTACAATTCCAGTCCAAAAGCCTTTTGCTTGTACATCATCCCAAAGACTTTTAAAGGCAATACGTGGCATATCTGGATGTCTTACTATATTATGGGCTTCACCAATTAACTCACTGAGTTTATAACCAGCTAGCTCACAAAAAAGTTCATTTGCGTAGATGATAAAACCTTTGTCATCAGTTTCACTCAGTATATATTCATCAGATGAGAATAACCACTCATCCGAGTTTTCACTTTTAGTTACACTCATGATAATACCTTATCTATAATATTTGCTTACTCCACTCATAGTTGAACCCATATTTAAAAGTAACATATCAGCAATAACTAAAGCTGCCATTGCTTCACATACTACAGTCCCTCTAATAGCAACACATGGGTCATGTCTACCTTTAAGTGAGAAATCTACTTCTTCATTTATAGTAGTAACAGTATGTTGTTCTTTAAATATAGATGGAGTAGGCTTGAAATATACATTCATAACAATATCTTCACCATTAGATATTCCACCAAGTATTCCACCAGAATGATTTGTCTCAAAACCTTTTGCTCTAATCTCGTCATTGTTCTGTGAACCTAATGAAGATGCACTAAGAACACCATCTCCAATCTCAACAGCCTTAACAGCATTGAGACCCATCATAGCATCTGCTAAAACACCATCAAGTTTATAATAAAGAGGTTGACCTAAACCTATAGGAGCACCTTTGATTAAAACTCTTGAAACTCCACCTACAGAGTCATGATTATTTTTAGCTTTTAAAATTGCTTCTTTTTGCAATTCTTCTTTGTCTGCATCTAAAGCATAAATAATACTGCTATTTACTCTGCCATAATCAAAAACTTCTGCTTTTATTCCAGCTACTTCGCTAATACCACTTAGGACTTCGATATCTAACTCTTTGAGCATCAGTTTTGCAACTGCTCCAGCTGCAACTCTAGCAGCTGTTTCTCTTGCAGAAGATCTTCCTCCACCTCTATAATCACGTATGCCATACTTATGAAAGTAAGTAAAATCAGCATGACCTGGACGAAAAACATCTTTGATATTTGTATAATCTTTTGACTTTTGGTTTGTATTGTAGATAATCATAGCGATTGGTGTACCAGTACTTTTACCTTCAAATACACCACTCAGTATCTCTACTTCATCTGCTTCTTTTCTAGCTGTTTCAAATTCACTCTTACCTGGCTTTCTACGGTCAAGCTCACTTTGAATATACTCTTCATCGATATCTAAACCGGCAGGAACACCATCAAGTAGACAACCTATTGCCTTGCCATGTGATTCACCAAAAGTGCTATAACGTAATTTTGTACCAAAACTATTCAACTATATTTCCTTTTTCAACAACTCAACTGCTACTTTGGCAGACTCTTGTTGAGCTATTTTTTTACTTTTTCCTGATGCTCTTGCATACTCTTTATCTTCAATCAATACAGCTACTTCAAACTCTTTTTTATGGTCAGGTCCGCGACTCGCCATTACTTTATACTCTGGAGTTATTCCAAATCTAGCCTGAGTTAATTCTTGAAGTGTTGTTTTAAAATCACGAAATAGGGAGTCTAAAGATATATCTTCATGATTTTTTTCTATAAGCTTTATTGCAATTTTTTCGGCAACAATCAAACCTGCTTCAAGGTAAATCGCTCCAATTACAGCTTCAAAAGCATTTGATAAAAGAGATGATTTTTCTCTTCCACCATTATTTTGTTCTGCATTTGACAAAAAGATACAATCACCAAGATTTAATGATCTTGCCAACTTATCAAAGCCTGTTTCATTAACCAATGAAGCTCTTATCTTTGATAATTTACCCTCATCAGATTTTTTAAATTTTTTATATAGGTATTCTCCTACAATAAGATCTAAAACAGCATCTCCTAAAAATTCTAATCGCTCATTATCGTAGGGCTGTTTATAACTCTTATGCGTCAGCGCTTCGATAATGAGCTGTTTATCTTTAAACTTGTACCCTAAAGTATTCTCTAAAGTCTCTATATTCATACTCATTATTTTTCCTATTATTAAATCTTACTAAAATTACTTCATCACTGAAAAGAGTTATTTTCTTCACTAAAATCTCTACGGTAGTCTTTACTCAAACTCATTTCTATTCGAGAGGTATCTATACTATGGCAAGAACTGCATCTGTTAAAAGCAAATGGATAAACCACTTTACAGTTGTCACATATGTACTCAAAACTAAGAGTTGCATTTGCACTTTTGTTAAGATTAATCAAAACATTTAACTCAAAAATGGAACTGTTAATTGCCAAATCTACATCACCACGAGCAGTGTAGAGTTCCCTTAAATAGCCGTTTTGTGTAATTATATCTAAATTCAAATCTTTTTTATCTACCTGCCAAAGTATATCTGTTAGTATCTCACTTTTTGAACTATCAAAGTTTTCCCATGCTAAAGCAGGGTTTGCACGGAAAAGATATTCAAAGGTCATGTAAGTAAGTTTATGTTCTTGTTTATAAGTTTGGATAACTTTTTTGACCTTATCTTCTTCAGAGATACTTGGATTATTTAAAAGGGCTAGAATTTTTAGATAAACAGTATCACTCTTTACATCTTTATTTAACTCATCTAAAGGTTCTAAGACATCAAGTGCTAAGCCATACTCTCTCATATGTTCATATACTAAGAGTAAATAGTGAAGAGCTTGTGGTGTTCTAGGATTGTTTTGAAGTATTTTAAGAAATATTTCTTTTGCACGCTCTAGAAAACCAGCTTTAAAATATGTACGACCAAGAAGAAAAAGAGTATCTCTGTAGTTGTCTTTACTTCCAACTTTTAAAAGCTCATTGTAAATTTCTATACTCTTTTCATAGTCACCATTTTTAAAATATGAGTGTGCAAGTAGTAACCATGATTTTTCAGAAAGTTCTCCCTTTGTAATAAGAATCTTTAGTTCACTCTTTGATGGAAGAGAACGAAACTGTCTAAGAAACTTATCTAGATGGCGATGATCTTCTTTTGTTTTAAACCTTGCCAACCAATACGAGAAAAAAGCGATGATAAAAATAAGTACAAAAAATATGATTACGCCAAAGAGAGGATCTCTAAACTCTATAAAAAAAGTACTCATAAACTACTCGTAAACAACAATGCCATAGTCATCTTTTAAATTGTAAAATGTTGAGTTTGCACTAAACTCTAAATCTTTTATCTTTCCTAGTTGAACTAGAGAGTTTTTATTTACTTTGATTCCAAATTCTGTAAAAAACTTTTTGATATTTACAAACTTTACATCTTCTACAAACTTATACTCAAACTCTTTATATAACTTCATTCTCTCATAAGAAAAAATATGTTCATTTACATGAAGTCTGTCAGATGCATACTTTATTGGAAGGTAACCAGAGAGGTCAGTGAGTATGTTTTCTACATATTCATGCTTAGGAGGAAGAGTATTTTTTTGTATAAAAATATACTTATTATTCAACTTAATATTTGGCGTATTTTTCCAGTATTTATAAGCTGGATTTGACACTCCAAGCTTAGAAGAGACTTCTCTCCAGAGCCAAAAAGAGTTAAGTGTACTTGGTAGATGAGACATCTTTTTGACTCCTTATTAGTGGGTTTTCTTTATTATATAGTTTTTTAATAAATAGTTTTATTAAAGGATAGGGTTATCATGATATAATTATTTTTATGAACTTAACAATTATTGAAGAAAAAATTGAAAATTTTAATAGAGATTTTTTTTCACAAATCGCCAATACAGCAGAAGAAGGTTTAGACTTCATTGAACAAAATAATCTTCACGTACCTAAAGAAAAGTACACTATTATAGGTGAGTTCCTACACAATACATTAAAAAGCTTTAGAATATTAGATTCTACATTTATGAGTACAACACTTAAAAAAATAGATACAGATATAACATATATGCGAACTCACCGTAGAAGAGTCAAAAAATATAAAAAATATTTTTGATTTCAAGTTTATTATTTTATCTCCTTCTTTTTCTAGTTTTGCTAGAGAGGTTTTAGAAGCACAAGATATAAATAATCCTAGTGATGAACAAAGAAAAAGAAAAAAACAATTATCTGCAATGCTCAAAGAATTTAAAGAAGTTTACTTCAGTACTTTCCAAGAGATATTTAAAGATGATCTAAAGTATTTTCTAGAGTCTCTGAGTCTTTGTCTTAATTCTAAAACATATTACTTTGATAAACTTCTATGGAAAGAAGCAGAATCTTCACTTGTTATAAAAAAACATTTACAAGCTCTTGAAATAAATAATAAATTAAACACTAGAGATTACTTGCTTTACACAACAGATTTGATGAGACCCTACACAGAAGAATATGAATACTTACAATCTTGCCTAAGGATATATAAATGAGTGAAATGTCTAACTATCTAGTTGATGATATAGAGAAATTTCTACAAATAAATAGAGACTCAGAGAATGAGGAACAAAGTGCAAGTCTAAGAAAACTTTTAAGCGTACAAGATAAAATATCTATCTTTAAAAATATAGATCCAGATGAACTAAAGGCAATTTTATACAATCTAAAATTTGTAAAGTTCAAGTTTAAAGATTATGTCGTAGAACAAAAAGATATAAGCGAAGAGATATTTTTTATTATAGACGGAGAGTGTCAAGTTTTTCATAACAAAAAAAAGGTTGGTAAACTTAGAGCTGGAGATATTTTTGGCGAAGCGGGAGCTATTTTTAAATCTCAAAGAAATGCTAGTGTTGTTTGTGCTTCTGAGCAAGCTACACTTTTATCTTTTTGTATTGATGAAAACAATGTAGAATTTTGCGCACCTGCTTTAGCAATACTCTATAAAAACTTAGCATCTGAAATAAATACTAAGCTTGAAGAGATAAATCTTGAGTTTGTTAAAAAATAATCACTACTAGGTTAGTAATAAGGAAGACTAAAACTTTATTATTTTATGTCTATCTCTAACTTACTTTTTACCCAACTTTGTTTTTCTTCTTGAACATTTTGAACAGTGAATAAGTTTATTCTATTATCGGCTATACCTTTTTGTTTCACAAGGTACTCTTTTAAAAGTTTTGCTCTATTAGTAGCTAAGGTTTTAAGTTCTAAAAGAGTTACGTCTTGCATCTTTCTTGTTTCATCTACTAAAGCTTTTTGATATGCTCTATCTAACAATTCACCCTTATAAGTTTTCCCAAGAACTTTCTTTATATCACTAACTTTCTTCTTTGGAGCCAACTCTTCATATATATCTTCGAGTAGATCTACATTCATAGCATTTTGCTGCTCTTTTTTATTTTTAGCTCCACTTTTTTCCATAACTATTTTTACAAGTTTTTGCTGTTGTATTATAAATCTATCTTGAATTTCATCATATTGTCCAACTATATTTAGAGAAATCTTTGGTCTCTTTAGCATTAGTTTAGAGATGTTATCAAGTTTTTCTTTCTCAGGTGGGAGAATTGTCATAAGTCCTGGCTCAAATTCTACAAACTCCAACTCTTCTCCATCAAAACCCATCATAGAACCTAAAAATTTAAATGGAGATGCTACAGCCTTAATTATTAAGTTACCAAAAGTTTTCCAAACAAGAGCACCATACTTAAAGTCAGGGGCGTCTACATTGCCTTCAACAGGCATATTAATATCTATAACTCCATCACCATCTTCTAAAAGTGCAATCGCAAAACCTAAGGGTAAAGAAGAACTATTTTCATCTTCTATCTCATCACCTAACTCTATACTTTTAACTATAATAGAGTTCTTACCTGACATCTCAGAATCAAAGATTTCATAACCTAAGTCTAAAAATAGTTTTCCACTCTCTATCTTATAACCTGCAAAACTTGCACTATATCCGCTTAGCGAGTTTAGATCTATATTTCTAAAGTTAAAATCTAAGTCTGTGTATATTTTAGGGTTTGAGCTATCAACAGAACCAATAAGTTTTGTAGAACCATATTCATCTACCTCTCCTACAATATCTACATAACTAACTTCACCAGATTGACTTGATATCGAGTAAACGACACCATTTAAGTCATGGATATCTGTTTTAAAATCTAAAGGAAGAGAAAAGTCAGCAAACTTTGCACTACCAGATGCAACATTTAACTTCATTATTTTAAATGGAAATTTTGTAGCATTGGCATCTTCACTTTTAGATACATTTGTTTTTTTCGATAAAGATGCGAAGTTCATGGTTTTATTTTCATCTATGATAGCATTTACATAAAATCCGTTTATATCAAGTTCATTTACAAAAGCTCTATCTGGGGACATCTCATAGTCAAATGATTTAAGAGTCATGTTATTAAAAGAGAGAAGTGTTGAGTCGTTTTTTGAGTCATTTAAGAAGAACTCACTTACATCTAGTTGACCCTTTACTTTTAAATCTGCTACCTTAGAACTTTTTGCATATTCTATCTTTGTTTTTAAATCTACATAACCATCAGTTAGTTTTACATATAAGTTTTTTTCTATATATGGACTAAACTCTCTTAAAGATATTTTTTGTAAATCAAAAGTACCCTTTTGTTTAAGAGGAGTATGTCTGAGTTTACCCTTCGCTTTTGCATATCCTTTTGAGTTAAGTCTAACGGAGAGACTGTAGTCTAACCAAGTCTTTTCTTGTGAGTCTATATTGTAAGCGTTGAAGTTTATTCTGTCTAATTTAGTTTTTAAAGCAGGTTTTAGACTCTTATCATCAAAACTAACTTTTGCTGTTTGAAGTGCAAAATGTTTTAGCTTTACTCTATACTCAGGTTCACCTTTTGTTTTCTTGTCTGCATCTATCTTATTTATTTTAGATTTTTTTGCAACTATTAAATTATCAATATTTAATGTGCCGTCTTTATATAACCCTGCTCTAACATTTAAATTTTTGAGAGTTGTTTTTTGAATATCAACTGCTTTATCTTTTGTATCCAAACTTAGATTATTCACTGCGAAATTTTCAAAGTCTACAAGTCTCTCTCCCGTACTTCTTTTATTCATAGCCATCTTAGTGAGATTTATATTAGCATCGCTTACTCTTATCTGAGTTGCTTCTTCTACTACTAACACACTAACGTTAGCATCAAAACCTAGAGTTGCACGTTTTAGTTTTAAGTCATATACGCTTAGTGCATCTCTAGCTACTTCATCTATATATGGAGCAAACCTAATTACATCAAAATCACTACACTTAGTATATGAATATACATCTAATATTTTATGCTTAACATCTCCCTTAGAGTTACAAATAAACTTATCATTTACTCTCATATTCATCTTATAAGAGAAAGATTCTTCTCCTGCTAAGCTTACATTGCTAAGATATAGATTAAAATCATTTAAGTGCGTATTTACCATTGGTTTGACGCCACTATCTTCAAAATCTATTTTTATTTTCTCTAGTGCGATATCATCAACTAAAACATTCCAAGCTTTACTCTCTTGTTTAACTTCAATCTCTTCTTCAGTAACTGCATCTTTAGTAGCAAATTCTGTTTTTATATACTCCAACCAATCTATCTCTTTTGCTGTGTTTCTCTTAGCTTTGACATATAAAGACTTAAGAGAAATCTTACCTACGTGAACATCTCTAAGCATAGGTTTAACACTAACATCACTTAGTGAAAAATGTTCTAGATTTAATACATCTTTGTATTTACTCTTTGGTTTTATTCTTAGTTTGTCTATTGAGACACTAAGATTATCTATGCTTGTTGCATTTAAATCATCAAGATTAAAGTAGTACTCTGAAGTAAAATGTACTTTTCCATCTGCCACTTCTAGATTTAATGAGTCTTGCATATACTTCCACTGCGTATAAAGCTTACTTGCTTCAAAGTCCACACTACCTTTTACTTTAAAAGGTTTAAACCCAAGTACTTCACTCTTAAGGTCGAAGAACCCTCCATCGCCTAAGGTCGTGTGAAATCTAAGAGTTGCATCACTTGAGTTAAAATCCTTTGTATCTATATCTCTTAACTCAAAACCTATTCTCTCAAAAGAGAATTCAAATGGAGTATTATGGGTATAGTCTTCATAGTTAATTTTTCCATTTTTTATACTTACTTTATCTAGAAGAACTCTTGGCATCTCAAATGCTGAAGTATTTTCTTGTTTGGCTTCTTGCTCTTTTACTTTTATAATTGAAGAGAGATTTATTGACTTATCTTTTTTGTAAATCAGAGAAATGTCTGGATCTTCTAGTGTGATATTTTTCACATGTATGGATGAGTTAAAAAGAGAATGAGGTTCTAAATTTATTAGTATTGACTTTAAGGATAGTAGATGCGAGTCCTTAGCATCTAGAAGTTTTATTTCATTTATTTCAAGACTAAAGACAAAAGGATTAAAATAGATACTATCAAGTGATAGTTTAGCATTTGTCTCTTTTTGAACAATTTGTATAAGTTGTGATTTTAAGATTAAAGGGAGGGCAATAAAACCTAATATTGCATAGATGGATAGCAAATAAATTACTAGCTTTTGAATTTTTTTAACATTTAGACTCCAAGAAGTTACCTTGATGGAGTCTAACATCTTAGACTTTAAAAATTAGTTATTCTTTAGCATTAACAATATCAGAGCGTGGAAAAACAAATGTTGATTTTCTAAATACAACAATTTTATCCTCATGTCCTATCGCATATGCACGAATAGTAATAGGAATAATAGTATCTTTTCTATCATTATTCACTAGCATCTCTTCAGTTCTAAGTACAACTATTTTTTTCTTTTTAATACCAGGAACGGCTGTAAATTCTTTTCTTGGTTTTGCAATGGTAATCTTACCTTCCATACCTTTTGGAGCAATAACATCAAAGTAAAACTTCATCTTTTCATTCTGAGTATTTTGAAGAAGAAATTCATAGGCATTCTCTACTCGTACCTTATCATTTGGCATCTTTTTAACAGAGTAAAGACGACTCTCTTTGTTAATGTTTAAAAGCATATGCTCTTTAGTAGAACCCATCATTGCTAGAACGACCATAAGACCAATTAAAAGAGCAATATAAGCTAAAACATTTCCACGGAAGTATTTAGTCTTACCTTTTTGCTCTACTATCTCATAATCACTTGACCAAGTAACTAAAGATGGCTTCCCAAGTTTACCCATAACTGTAGTACAAGCATCTACACACTCTAAACAGTTAATACACTCTAACTGAAGACCTTGACGAATATCAATATGTGTAGGACAAACAGTTACACAGCTCTCACAAGCCGTACACTCTGCATGAGGTTCTTGTACTTGAATGTCTTTTTGTTTAGTATAAAGCTTGTTATGTTCATCATCATAGATATTACCACCTCTATGCATATTGTATAGTGCCATAACAGTATGATCATCATATAAAACTGATTGAATTCTTGAGTATGGACAAACGTATATACAGTAGTCTTCTTTTAGAAAGATAATGTCATATATTAGAAAAGCTGCAATACCAAGAACTGAGCCAAATAGAGTCCAGTGATTGTTAAAGTCAATTAAATAAGCAAAGAAGTCTTCAGGTGGAACAAAAAACCATAATAGGTTGGCAGAAGCTAAAGTAGCAAGAAGTATCCAGAGTAAAATTGCTATTACTTTTTTAACCTTATTCTCTGGTTTTGACATATCAGGTTCTTGCTGTTTATTTTTAATGCGTTTACGAAGACCTAAAATTTTTGTTTCAATCAAATCTCTATAGACAACACGAAAAATAGTCTGAGGACATATCCAACCACAAAAAACACGACCACCAACAACAGTCATACCAAATATACCTAAGAACATAAACATTAATAAAAATGGCATTAGGTATAACTCTTGCATATCAAACTGTATAAATGCAAGGTGCAGCTTTAGTTTATCAAAACTAAGCAAGAAGAAATGGTTTCCATCTACTGTTATCCAAGGTAAAACTAAAGCTATTATTGTAAATAGTATATATATGTAATAGCGTTTAACTCTCCAAGAGCCTTGCTTTGCGATGCTTGAACTTTTTTTACTCATCTGAACTCCTATAATATTTTTAATCTACTCAATCTTGTCAAGATTTTGTCAGATTATAGCAAATTGTAGTTGAGTTTTAAATTAGTTTATTATTATAATAATTATAATAATTGCAAATGTAGAAAGAGGTAAGCTTTTTAGCTTACTTCTTCTACCATATTGTCCAAGTGAACAAATAGATCTTTAGAGTTTTTCTCAGCATTTTCAACTAATCCTGTATTGATTAGTGCTGGAAGATTCATTACACTATCATGCACTGCTTTATGAGGTGCTTCTATTTTAGAGTAACTAGGAGTTTTAGAGAAAAGCTCTTTGCCTTCATTTTTATACCAGTTTCCAAATCTACATTCTAAGTGGCTTGAAAACTTCTGATCTTTATCATTTTTAAATACTGACTCATATCCACCAAGTTTAAACACTATGTGGTCGAGTTTAGCTAAGTTTACAAACATCTCATTTGATATAACCTTATTACTATTTTTAATCTCATGTGCACCATCTACAAGAGTAAATAAACTTTCATTAAAGCTAGATAGTTTTTCTAAAGATACTGAGATTTCACTATCCATCTGCTCTGAAAATTCCTGCATTGAAGCAGAATTTTGTTTTAGTAGATTTATATTTACTTCCACTTCACTTGTAGCTTTTTGTGTTCTCTCAGCAAGTTTTCTTACCTCATCAGCAACAACTGCGAAACCACGTCCATGCTCACCTGCACGTGCTGCTTCTATTGCAGCATTAAGTGCAAGAAGATTAGTTTGGTCAGATATATCTTTAATAAGCGCTATAACATTTGTAATCTCATTTACACTATTGTTTAACTGCTCAGAATTTTCTCTACTATCATTCATCTTATGAGAAGCATTTTCTAAAGACTCTCCCATCTCAGCTGTTGAAGTTTTCACATCATCTACAGTGATCTCTGTCTTTTCATTCATCTCATTTATGTTTTGAAGGAACTCCATATTTCTAATTAGTCCCTCTTGTACATCTTTAACTCCTGTTGTCGCACCTTCACTAAGAAGATCTGTTAAAGATAGAGTCAGTCTATTTTTTTCTAATTGCATTTCATTTTCTTTAGAATGTTTTTCTGAATCTTCTAAACTTTCATTTGCGTTTACTATTGCTTCGTATGCAGTCTCAAGAGTATGATTTGCCGCACTTTGGATAGAAGATATTTCATCTCCACCACTCTCACTAATACTTTTAGAGAAATCTTTAGAAAAGATGATTTCATCAAGTTCTTCTTTAAATTTTGAGATTCTTGAAGTTAAATTTTTAGCTACTATTCCACCAAAGCCTAAAATAAAGACCATAATAGCTATGTTGATCAGAATACTTATTGTTAAGCTAAATTTTGCATCACTTTTTAGAGTCGCTACTTCTTCTAAAATACCTTCAGCTAGATGGTTTTCAATTTTTTTAAGAAGATTAATTTTTGCTGTTATTGTTGAGAACCAGTAACCTGCTTCTATACCAAAATCACCATTCATCTTACTCATAGCAATTTTTCTCATTCTATCAACTTCTTCAACAGGCTTACCTACAAGAGTATTGTTTTTAAAGTCTGCATTTTCTTTTGAAGTCAAAAACATATATCTGCTCATATAAACATCTTGCTCACTCATTAGTTTAATAAACTTAGCATAAAAGCCTACAGGAAAAGCGTCCTTTGCAAATGTACCTGTCATTACAGCTCTCTCTTTGGAGTAAAGGTAGTTAACAAATGCATTTAGAGATGTACTCATTTTTTGGTCTGAACTCATCTTCGCAATAAATGCTATGGTGTCTAAAAATGCACCATTTAAAGGAGTGTAGTAACCAACAGTTTTAGGCACATTATATTCTAATGAACTAATACTTTCTCTTGTAGAGTCAAGCTTAGCTAAACGACTCATAGCATCGTTCATTTGGTCTTGCATCTCTTTAGGATATTTCGAAAAATCCATACTTTTGTAATAAGCTTCCATCTCAGCACGAGTAGCATCTGTATCTTTTCTAATACTTGGTATTGCATCTATAAACTTCTTTCCACCTGAACCAACATATCCCGCTGAAGCACCACGCTCTTTTTGAGTATTATGAACCATAAAACTTATTTTAGTTGCAAGAATCGTTGCCTCTTCTATCTTTGAAAGCTCTTGAACTTTCTGATAACCTGTATACTCACTCATGCTAAGTAAGACAAAAATAACTAAAGATGGTAAAAACACCATCAACGTCATTTTTAGTTTTATAGATATATTATTTAACATATCGTATTCCTTTTTCATTGTTAAATATCATTATAGGTTCATTATAACACTAAATCAAAAATTTAAAATTTACCATTATCTTGTTACTTATTTTATAATCTAAACTGAAGTAAATACTCCTACTTGTATGGGAAAAGCCGTTCTTATGCTCTAATTTGCTAAGATATCTTCTAATATTTTAACACTAAAAGATTTTATTATCATGACTACAAAACAATACATACTAAATACAATCAAGAAACGTCCATTAATTATTGATGGTGCAATGGGAACTCAGCTTCAACAAAGAGATGACAAGATTTCTGAAGAAGCTTGGCAAGGCAATGAAGGATGTAACGAACTACTAAATGTTACAGCTCCTGAAGTTCTTCGTGAAATTCTCCATGCTTACCTAACTGCTGGTGCAGACTTCATCACTACAAATACCTTTGGCTCGTTTTCATGGGTTTTAGATGAGTATCAAATTGGACAACGTGCTTATGAGCTAACACGTGCTGGGGCACAGCTTGTAAAAGAAGAATGTGAAAAGTTTTCAACTCCAGAGCATCCTCGTTTTTGTCTTGGTTCTGTTGGTCCAGGTACAAAACTTCCATCACTTGGTCACATAACTTACGATGAAATGTACAAAGGTTATACAGAGTTTTGTTTAGCTCTAATTGATGGTGGAGTTGATATATTTTTACTAGAGACATGTCAAGATCCTCTACAAATAAAAGCTGCTCTTCATGCCTGTCAAGAAGCTTCTAGACAAAGAAATGTAGATATCCCAATGATGGTCTCTGTAACAATAGAACTTAGTGGAACTATGCTTATCGGTACAGATGCAGAGACTATTGCAACTATTTTAGAGCCATTTGATATTTTATCTCTTGGTTTTAACTGTGGAACAGGCCCTGAACAAGTTTTAAAACATGTAAAAACTCTTAGTGAAGTTTGGCATAAACCTATAAGTGTTCACGCAAATGCGGGTCTTCCTCAAAATCGTGGAGGTTATACTTACTATCCAATGGGTCCAGATGAGTTTACTATACAACAAGAAAAGTTTTTAGCTTACGATGGTGTCTCTTTCTTAGGTGGATGTTGTGGAACTACTCCTCAACACATTCGCGCATTGGTTGACAAGGTAAACTCTATAACACCTAAAGCACCAAGTGGTTCGCATGAGAATTCTATAGCTTCTCTTTTTAACACTACAACTCTTAAACAAGAGCCTGCTCCTCTTCTAATGGGAGAGCGTTCAAATGCAACTGGTTCAAAAGCCTTTAGAGAACTTCTTTTAGCAGAGAATTATGAAGGAACACTAAGCGTAGCACAACAACAAGTTCGTGCAGGTGCTCATGTAATTGATGTCAATGTAGGTTTTGCAGGACGTGATGAAACAAAAGATATGAATGCTGTAATAGGAATGTATAACCAAAAGATAGCACTTCCTCTTATGCCAGACTCTACACAAACAAGCGGACTTGAAACTGCACTTAAAAATATAGGTGGAAAACCTATACTAAATTCTGTAAACCTTGAAGATGGTGAGCCAAAGTTTGATGAAGTATGTAACCTAGCTAAGAAGTATGGAACAAGTTTAGTATGTCTTACGATAGATGAAGTTGGTATGGCAAAAACAGTTGAGAACAAACTAGCTGTTGCGGATAGAATCATAGATCTTGCTACTAATCGTCACGGCATAAAAAAAGAAGATTTGATTTTTGATGTTTTAACATTTACACTTGCTAGTGGAGATGAAGAGTATTGGGATGCTGGTATAAACACTATAGAAGCTATTCGTGCACTTCGTAAAAAGCATCCAGAAGTTAGTGCTACTTTAGGACTATCAAACATCTCTTTTGGACTTGACAAAGATGCAAGACCTTATCTAAACTCTATGTTTTTACATCATTGTATTGAGGCTGGATTAACGTCAGTTATTATCAATGTAAAACATATCATTCCCATAAATAAAATAAGTCAAGAAGACCAAGATATATGTGATGATTTAATCTTCAATCGTAAACCAAATGGAGAGGCTCTTTTTACTTTTATAGAGCACTTTAGCACTAAAGAAGCAATAGATACAAATGTAGAAGATGCAGCTTATTTAGCGATGAATGATGAAGAAAAAATAGCTAAACTTCTTATGGATGGTGATAAAGAGAGAATGATTCCTCTTGTTGAAGAGGCTAGAAAAACTATAGCTCCTGAGAGAATCGTAAATGAAATTCTTATAGATGCCATGAAAGTTGTTGGGGAGTTGTTTGGTTCAGGTCAGATGCAACTACCATTTGTTCTTCAAAGTGCTGAGACTATGAAAAAAACAGTTGATTACCTAAACCCTTATCTTCCAAAAATAGAAAAAGAAGTATCAACTAAACTAGCTCTTGGAACAGTAAAAGGTGATGTTCACGATGTTGGTAAAAATCTTGTAGATATTATCCTCTCAAACAATGGTTTTCAAGTTCAAAATCTTGGTATTAAAGTAGAACTTGAACAGTTTATACAAGCTACAAAAGATGGTCATATATCTGCATTTGGTATGAGTGGACTTTTAGTAAAATCTACTCAAGTGATGCAAGAAAACCTAAAAGCTTTAAAGGCTGAAGGTATTACTATCCCAGTCCTTCTAGGTGGAGCTGCCCTTACTCGTACCTTTATAGATGAGTTTTGTCGTCCTTTTTATGATGGCCCAATCTTTTACTGTAAAGATGCCTTTGACGGTGTTACTGCAATGAGTCGCATCGAAGCAGGAAACTTTGACACTGACCTTCATGGAAAAGACAAAGAAGAAAAAGTTGTAAAAGAGAAAAAAGAGATAATTATCCCTCCATTTTCCCAGCTTAAGATGCCAACTCGTGACTTAAGAGTTCCTACTCCTCCATTTTGGGGAAGACGTGAAATCAAACTAACAACTACTCAGATTGAGATGGCTTTTGAATGGGTAAATCATAGAATACTTTTTAAATCTCGTTGGGGTTATAGCTCTAAGGGAATGACAAAAGAGGCTTATCAAAAACAGACAGATGAAGTTATATGGCCGGCATACCATAGACTAAAAGCTCAGTTTTTAGATGAGAAACTTTTTGAACCAACTATCGTTTATGGTTACTGGCCTTGTCGTTCAGATGATAACACTCTTCTTATATTTGATGAGAGTGAGGGTTATAACTCTGATTCTGAAGTTAACACGGAACCTCTAGACCATGTTATAGGAAGAGCGATAAAACAGTTTACTTTTCCAAGACAGTCAAAAAAACCACACCGTGCTTTAAGTGACTTTTTCCATAAAGACAGACACGATGTGTTAGCACTAACCTGTGTTAGTGCAGGAGCAAAAATAAGTGATGCTGAGCGTCTTATCTACGATGAGGGTGATTACACTGAGTACTATCAGTTTCATGGACTTGGAGTAGAGTTAGCAGAAGCATTAGCAGAGATTGCACATAAACAGATAAGACTTGATTTAAACATTTCAGAAGGTGAAGGAAGTAAATTAAGTGATGTTCAGATGAACAGATATCAAGGAAGCAGATATTCATTTGGTTATGCAGCTTGTCCAGACTTAGAACTTAGTCGTCCACTGTTTGACTTACTAAAACCAGAAGAGTTTGGGATAGAACTTAGTGAAACTTTTCAAATTCATCCAGAACAATCAACAAGTGCTTTGGTTGTTTACCATCCAAACGCAACTTATTACAATGTATAAATAAAAGAAGAGAATCAAGTGTCTCGGGCTTGAATCTCTCTTTTAATATGGAATTTTATTTTTAATACATGTGGATAAAGTGTGAGTTTTGTATTTTATCTTTTTAATATCTTACATTCAACTAAACCAGACTCAAAACATTTACTATACTCTTTGGCAATATCAATACGTTCTTGTGTTTTAGGATGAGATGAGAGATATTTTAAAGAGTCACCTTCTATCAATAAGTTTGTAGATTTTTTAACATACTCATTCATTCTATTTATTATATTAGAAAAATATATTGGGTCTATACCAGCAATTAACATATGTTCAAATGAATATTTATCTGCCTCAGCTTCATTATCCCTTGAGTAACTACTATTAACAAGCAAAGAGCCTAAACCAACTCCCATATCTGCTAGTCCGTTGCTATCAGCAAGTATAGTCATTACGGCTACTGAGATAAAGGTACTTCTTATAAGCATCTGTAAACTATGTCTATGTAGTACATGTCCCATCTCGTGTAAAAGAACTGAATCTATTTCTGCTTGATTTATACATAATTGCACAAATTTATCTGTTAAAATAATATCTCCAGATGGTAATGCCATGGCGTTTGGCATACTGATATTGGCTTCTTTATATAATCTAAAGTGGAGTTTGTACTCTGCATTGCTCTCTGTTTTAACAAGAGGGACTATTTTTACATGAAAGTGAGTACGGATATCTTGCATTATTTTTTGTGAAAGTTTTGATTTTTCAAATATATGTTTATCAAGAATCTCTAATGCACTAGTTGAAATCAATTTAGTTGTTTTAGCTGGCAAAGCATAAGCAATTTCTTTACTTAAAAAAGGGACTCCCCACTTAAAAAAACCAAAAGCAAAAAACATACTTACAACTATTGCGACAAGAACCCATATCAATTTAGATTCAAATTTATAAATTAATTTCTTATCAAAAATATTATCTACTGCATCATTATCTTTTGTCGTGAAAATTGAGTTGTCTTCTAGTATGATTTTTCTTTCTACATTACCCAATCTAGTTTCTATTTTTAATTGCTTTTTTTCACCGCTATGTCTTTTCTCATTTTCTATTTCAATAGTAAAATAATTATCTTCTACTTTAAGAGTAGCACTCAATTGTTTTGAGCACCCTTCTTCTAAGTATTTTCCAGTTATATGCAAAAGACTAAAGCCCTATTTCCACATCAAAAGCATCACCTATTTCCTCACCAAGAGCTGATGAGTTGTCTTGAACTTGAGATATATATTGATTGAGTCCATTATTTGTATTTACATATGTATTTTCTAAAACTATTCTAGCCACCCTAACTTTTGCCCAAGGAATAGCAAGACCTAGAGTAAACAGTATAATAAAAAAGTTTGATATTATAATCCATGCATAAGGTAAAGTTTTTAGTCTTGATTCAAAATTCACAACTTCATCTAACTTAGTGTTAGCATAGATATAATTACGATAAGTAGTGAATAGATAAGCTTTCATAAATATCATGACAACAATTGATCCCGCCAATTCCAACAACAAGTGCAATTTCCACCTAAATTAGCTAGCTAATCTTTTACTCATTTCACTGAAAAACACTTCATACGGAGTTTTGTATTTGA
>NZ_JADGFC010000152.1 GCF_016744025.1 Sulfurimonas sp. | reverse complement strand
ACATGAAAGTGAGTATAGATTAAGGTTAAAGAGGAGTGTTTAAGTTAAAATGTTTTTCTAAGTCTATTTGAAACAGAAGTACAGGTACTACAATTAGAGAAGCTATAACTGCTGCTATTGTTCCAAAAATAAGAGCAACACCAAGACCACCAAACACAGCATCACCTGCAAGAAGTGTAGATGCAAGGATAATTGCTGCGGCAGTCAGAAAGATTGGCTTAGCACGTGTTGCAGCAGCGTGAGCAATAGCTTGAGCCTTTGGCATTTCTTTTTCATTCATAAGTGATTTAGTAAAGTCTATAAGTAAGAGTGAGTTACGAGAACTGATTCCTATTAGTGCAATAAATCCTATGAGAGAAGTCGCTGTTAAGAAGAAAGTATCAGCAGTAAATATATCCATAATCCAGTGACCTACAATTACACCGATGATAGAAAGAAAAGATCCTAAAAGAATGATTCCACTTAAAGTATAACTTTTATAATAAATTACCATTAGTAAAAAGATAAGAATAAGAGCAGCTATAAATGCAGCACCTAATTCAACAAAAGTATCTAGTGTTACTTCCATCTCTCCATCCCATATAATTTTATATATATCTTTAGTTGTCTTGTCCGTAAGTTTTAAGTTAAACAGACCAATCTTTTCTATCTTATACTTATCAGAGAATGTATCTATAATCATATTTCTAGCATCTATAAGAGGATAAACCTGAGAAAGCATATCAGTTTCAGCCATAACATTTGTCATCTGGTGAAGATTTTTACTCATGATAAGAGGGTTTGACTTTTTAGGATTAATACTTACTAACTCTGTAATAGGTATCATCATTCCTTTTTGATTCATAAGCTTTAAAGATGAAAGTTTTGCTGTTACAGCACTTATGTCTTTAGAAGTAAACCTCTTTGAATCTTGAGAAAGAGATAGATAGATAGGAATCTGATCATTATAAAAATCAGAGTTTTTAACAGATATCTGCATTCCTTCAAATGCTAAGTAAAGTATGTCATTTAACTGCTTGATACTTACACCTGAACGAGATACTTTTGTACTATTTACCTGAACTTCAAAGGTGTCATAAATCTCATCTTGCATAATATCTATATCAACTAAGCCCTCAGTCTTTTTAAATACATCGGATACTCTGTTTGATAACTCTCTTATCCCTTTTGCATCTTCTCCGTATACTTCAGCAACAATAGCTGCTAAAACAGGAGGTCCTGCTGGTGGTTCAACAAATGAGACAGCAGTATCTGGATATAGCGATCCACAGTTTTTTACAATAATAGGTCTAATACGCTGAACCATCATATATGAAGGCTCGCTTCTATCATGTTTTTTTGTAAGATTTAAAACTATCTCAGCAACGTTCTCTGAGTTTTTAAAGTGTGAACCTTTGATAAGTCCAGCAAAATCAAGAGGAGCTCCTATGCCTAAGAAAACTTCTATATCTATAACTTCGCCTTCTTTTTGAATATGTCCAACTATACAGTCAGTTACATCTTTTGTCTGCTCTACTGAACTTCCATTTGCAAGAGTTGCATAGATGTTAAAAGTATCATTGTTCTTTCCTGGAAGCATCTTGGCTAAAACCATCTTACTAGGAGCAATCATCATAACTGAGAGTATAAAAGCAATAAGAGTTATCATTAAAATAATTCTTCTTTGCATAGTACTTTGAATACTTGCTAAAATAGCATCTTCAAATTTCTTAAACATTAATGATCTCCTTTTTTAGAAAAATCCGGTCTTTTTAACATTCTAACTGCTAAGTAAGGGGTAAATATATATGCAACAAATAAAGATGCAACAAGAGCTACAGGAACATTAGCAGGGATAGGTTTCATAAACTGACCCATCATCTGACCAACAAATGCCATAGGAACCATAGTCATAATAATTGCTAGAGTTGCAATATTTGTCGGTGGACCAATCTCATCAGTAGCACGAACTATTAAATCATCTGCTTTACAATGAGCTGAATCTTCATCATGATAGTGTCTATGAATATTTTCAATTACAATAATCGCGGCATCTACTAAAAGACCAAGAGATAAAAGAAATGCAAATAGTGTGATTCTATTTATAGTTTGACCAGTCAAGTAAGCAACAAAAAGTGTAATAGCTAAAATAGCAGGCACTGTAAAAGTAACTATAAGAGACTCTCTCCAACCAAGAACAAGAACAAGTAAAATAGCGATAATAACGATAGATAAAACAAGATGAAAAACTAGCTCATTTACAGCTTCATTTGCTCTTTCTCCATCGTTTCTTGTAATAACATAACTTATTCCATTTTCATGTAAATAATCTTTATATGAAGCTAACTCAGTTTTTACTGCATCTGCAATAACAACGGCATTTGTGCCTTGAAGTTTTGATACAGTAAGTGTAACTTGATCTTGCAGAGGCTTAAATTTTCCAGCTTCATCTCTAACACTAATTTGAACCGATTTAAAGTTTTGAATATCATAAGATTTTGCTACATTTGCCACTTGGCTTAGGTAGATGGGAGAACCCATGTATTGTGCAACGATAATATTTCCAATGTCTTTAGAACTATCTATTGCATTTTTTACTCCAACCATAATAATTTTGTTGTCTTTAGTTCTGTTTTTTACAGCTGGAACACTATATGAAAGAGACTGCACAGATTGAACAATCTGACCCATAGACAGGTTATAACCTGAAAGTTTATGAAGATCCACTTCTATGTTAAACTGAGTTTTGTTTCCACCCTTTACTTCTGTAACCGCAACATTATGAAGACCATTTACATGATGCTGAATTCTTTTTACTTTATTATAAAGTTCTGTCTTACTCATCTCTTTGTTATTTGAGTAAAAGGCAACAGATACAACAGGAATATCTACATCTATATCAAGAGGTTTGATGATAGGATTCATTGCCCCTTTGGGAAATATATCAGAGTTTTGCATAATCTTGTCATATACTTTTAGATTTGATCCCTCTTTTTCTTCGCCTATAAAAAAGGCTGCATTAACGATACCGACATTATCCATAGCAGTTCCGTAGATATGCTCAACACCCTTAACTTCTTTTAGTTTTCTCTCTAATGGTTGAACGATTACTTTTTGTATCTCAGCTGCACTAGCTCCAGGAAGGGCAACTATAACAGTAGAACCACTAACCACCATTTGAGGGTTTTCTTCTCTTGGCATAACCATAAGGGCAAGATATCCGATGGCAAGTAAAGAGACACCAAGGACAATAGTAAGAGGATTTCGTAGAAAGCCTTTTGCTAACTTACCAGCTGAGTCAGTAGGTTCATAAGTTTTTACTTCAGTCATATTAAGGCCTTAGTTTATTTCTACAGTTGCATACATACCAGGATATACTGATTTGTTGTCACTTTTAAATGAAACTTTTATCTTAAAAGTGTGAGTCATCGGATTTGAGCTAGGGATAATTGCAGTAACATTTCCAGAACTTTTAATATTTAGAGATGGAATATTTACAATTACTGGAGTTCCATGTTCTATGCGGCTTAAGTTGCTCTCAGCGATTTCAGCCGATATTTTAAGATCACTTAAATCAGACAAGATGACAGCTGGCATACCCGGCATCGCCATCTCTCCGACTTTAATATTTTTAGCAACTACAACCCCTGCATTTGGTGCTTTGATATTTAGGTAGCTATATTGGTTAAGTACTTCTTGAAGTCTTGCTTTGGCAATAGATATCATATCTTGAAGATTAAGTGCTGCTAGTTCAAGGTTTTCTACCTCATATTTAGAAACCATATCTTTGGCAAGAAGTCTCTTATATCTGTCAAGGTTTAGTTTTATGTTTGAGTATTGGTTTTGATACATTTGAAGACTTAACTCTGATTGTCTTTTTGCAGAGTCAATCTCTCTTGAGTCAATAGTGTAAAGAACTTGGTTCTTAATGACTTTTTCACCTTCACTTACATTTACAGCTGTAACAAAACCCATAAAACGGCTTGTTATCATCTTTTGGTTATCTGAGATAACACTTCCAGATAGTGTAAGAGTCTCAGCTATAAGTGAAGCTCCAAGTGCTATTAGTATTAAAAATTTGTTCATTATTTGTTTTCTCCATTTGCTAATTTTTCTAAGGCGAATATACGCTCATTTCTTTTATTTTGTGCCATTTGTAGTTCTAATATCTTTTGAATTTGCTCTGATTGTTTGATAATTACATCACTCATTGAAGATAGTTTTTCTCTATATCTACCTTCGTAGTTAGTATAGATTTCATTTGCAAGAGTAAGTTCTTTTTCTAAAGAAGTTATCTCCGAGTTATAAGTATCTATCTCAGTTCTGATTTTAGCAACTTTAAGGGCTATCCCTTTTTTTGCTAACTCTACTTGTGTCTTTGTTTTGATTCTTTGGATACGAGATTTTTGAATCTTAGCTCCGTCAATTCCGCCATTGAAAATATTCCAAGTTAGTCTTGCTCCAACAGTGTAAGCTTTATGATCATCTGCATCTCCTAGAAATGTGTCATCAGCAGTTGATAGTTCTGCAAAAGCCCCAACCATTGGATAGTAAGAAGATTTAGACACATTAACGATACTTTTACGAACTTCAAGCCCAGCTGTAGCTCTTTGTATATCTATATTGTTTTTTAGTACAGCTTCATTTGTAAAGATAGCCATAGAAACGCTAGCAGAGGTTGTAGTAATATTTTGTATTTTTTGATTTAGTAAGAAGCTTATATAGTGGTATAGGAGTTTTTGGTTAGACTCCATCTGAAGAATTAACCTTTGTACATTTCCTTTTTTTGCTTGAACTTCTAAGAGGTCAACTTTTTTTGCATAGCCAACTTCTATCATCTGCTCTGTTGTATTTTCTAAGGTATTAATATTTGTAAGAATAGTATTTAGGTTTTTTGTAGAGTTACGAAGAAGAGCCATGTCGTAAAAACTTTTTCTGATTTGGTATATTTTTTCATTTATAACTTGCTTTTTTTCAAGTCTTTTTATTTTAGTCATAGAC
>NZ_JADGFC010000151.1 GCF_016744025.1 Sulfurimonas sp. | reverse complement strand
CTTTATTTACTGTACTTTTTGTAATCATTATTGCTTACAAGGTTTCAAAAAATATAGGTATTTCTGTTGATGAGATTGAAGAAAAAATCCAATTAGGTTTAAAAGAGATAAATGACTTAAACCAAGAAATAGAAATTACTCAAAAAGAAGTTGTTTTTACAATGGGAGCAATTGGAGAATCACGTTCAAAAGAGACTGGAAATCATGTAAAAAGAGTTGCTGAATATTCAAAACTTTTAGCTTTGTATTCAGGGTTAAATGACAAAGAAGCTGAGATGCTAAAACAGGCTAGTCCAATGCATGATATTGGAAAAGTAGCAATTCCTGATATGATTTTAAATAAACCTGGTCGATTTGATGATAACGAAAGAGAGGTTATGAATACCCATGCAAAATTTGGTTATGAAATGCTAAAGAATTCAAATAGACCTCTTTTAAAGATGGCAGCAACAGTTGCTTACGAGCATCATGAAAAATGGGATGGTTCAGGTTATCCTCAAGGAATATCTGGAGAAGATATTCATATTTATGGAAGAATCACAGCTCTAGCAGATGTTTTTGATGCATTAGCAAGTGATAGGGTTTATAAAAAAGCTTGGGATGATGAGAAAATATTTATTTTATTTAAACAAGAGAGAGGCAAACATTTTGACCCAAAACTTGTGGATATATTTTTTGAAAAGTTACAAGACTTTTTAAAAGTAAGAGATGCTTTTAAAGATGAGAAGAAAAATTATTAATGACTCTATGATATATGATAAATCGCGTATATTAAAACACAGAAGCTAAAAGTAATTAATACATATACAAAACTTTTTTTATATATGCTAATGAAAGATAAGACTATATGTAAAAGCAGTATCTTCGCATCTAACTCCACACTAGTTTGATTTTGAGCCAATAGCATTAAACTCTCCAATACTCCATCAAAAATATTCCCAAAACCTACTAGATGCAAGAGAATACTAAGCGGATAAAAGATTGTAAATAGTGATGTCCAAATTATTGAGAGTGGATGATAGATGCTAAAGTTAGAAAAAATTGTTAAAGACAATGGTAACATCAGAATATATACCCAAAATGGAATGATTATAAATTGCCATATTTTACTTAGATGCTTGAAGTGAATAAGAAATAAGAAGATATAAAATACTCCAGATATTGAGAGCCAAAACCCAAGTGAAAACAGTAGTTTAGGAAATATAACTAAGAGAAGAATAGTTGTTAGTAGAAGTGTTTGCATAGAGATTATTTTTATGCCTCTATCATAAAGAACAAATCCAATAATTAACATTGTAAAAGAACGAAGTAGCGAAGGTGGAGAACCTAAGAAATTTAGATATACAAATAAAGAAAAAGCCACTGCTAAAAATATATCTGATTTAGAATTTCTATATGGAAAATATCTGTTTTGAAAAAACTTATATATTGGTCTAATTAAAAAGAAAAGAATTCCACTAAGAACTCCTAGATGAAAACCACTTATAGCTAATAGATGCGATACTCCAAGAGTTGAAAATGTAGTTTGTAAATCTTTATCTAGTGGAGTTGCACTAAAGAGGGCTTGGTATATATTTGTAATGTCTACACTATCATGTTCAGATGCAATATATGAGTTTAGTTTTTGTTTTAAAGTTATTACCTCATGGATAGTTTGTACTCTTGAGTAAGCATAAAAAGTTGTAAGATATTCATAAAAAGAAATCTTAGCTGCAAATATTTCAAGAGTTAACTCTTTACCTTTAACATCTTCAAAAGATTCCTTAGCTCCTGTGTAAAAAGTAATACCGTTATCTGTTTTTAGTTTTAGAACTTGATAACTTTTAGAGTCTTTAGTTTTTGCGTATTGTTTTAAAACTGTGGCATCTATTATGTATGAGTCAAAGCGTGTTATGTTTTTATAGTTTTGAAAATTTATAAGTAGAGAGTAGCAGAGTATAAAAGAGCACAGAAGCAAAAAGGAGAGGAACTCTTTTTTATTAAAAAGTTCGACTCTCTCTAAAGCCATTTAAAGGGTCGGCATCGCTATGGAAGGTGCACCAACATCGATGTTAGCAGAACTTGTATCTATATTCTCATAAGTAGTCTCAACTCCGGCAGAGAACTTTGGCGCATCTATAAAACGAGTAAGTTTTTTCTGAAAAACTAGTTTAACATGACCAGTTGGACCATTTCTTTGTTTTCCAATAATTATCTCTGCATCTTCTTCTTCTTTTTCTACATACTCAGAGATAAACTCTTTACCTTCATTTTTAGCAGCTTTTTCTCGCTCTTTTTCTTCTTTATAAAGATATACATCATCACGATAAACAAACAAAATAATATCTGCATCTTGCTCAATTGAACCAGATTCACGAATATCACTAAGCATTGGACGTTTGTCATTTCTTGCTTCAAGTCCACGGTTTAGCTGAGATAGTGCAACCACTGGCATCTCAAGCTCACGAGCTAGCATCTTAAGACCACGAGATATCTCAGATACTTGTAAGTGTCTATCAGCATTTCCAACACCTTGCATAATTTGAAGGTAGTCAATAACAGCTATCTCAATCTCTGGATGTTGGTTCTTTAGTTTTCTAAGCTTTGAGCGAAGTTGATTAATGTTTATACTACCTTGATCATCCACAAAAAGTTTAGCAGAGTTCATTTTGTCTATTGCACCATTTAGTGAACTCCACTGATCATCATTCATATCTCCAAGACGAAGTTGTTGAAGAGGTATAGACGTCTGAACAGAAAGTAGTCTAAGCATTAACTGCTCAGCTGGCATCTCTAAAGAGAAAAAAGCTACACCTTTTCCTTGCATGATAAGAGAATTTACAGTGTTTAAAATAAAAGAAGTTTTACCCATCGCAGGACGAGCAGCGATAATAACAAGGTCACCCTTACCAAAACCTGTAGTCATCTTGTTTAGCTCATGAAAGCCAGTATCCACACCAACAAGTACGCTGTTACCACGAGCCTTCATCTCTTTGATGTATTCCATAGTGTCAAAGGTCATTTGTGGAGAGTCTTTAAAATCACTTGTCTGATTGTCTTGAGTTATCTCGTATAGTTTTTTCTCTACAATATCTACAACTTCAGCAGATGGAAGTTCTTCTTCTACGGTAACTCTTTTTATCTCAGTTGTAAGTGTTAGTAAGTTACGTTTTAGAGACTTATCTTTTATCTCATCAACATAAGCTTTTGTATTTGAAATTGGGTTGGCAGAGAGAATTTCAATCATAACCTGTTCATCAAATTTCTTTATCTTGATAAGCTCTTTTTTGATAAACTCTTCATCTATTGGTTGGTCTTTTTGAAGAAGTGTAGTCATTGCAGTAAAAATGTCTTGATGAGCAGGAAGATAAAAATCATCTTTTTTTAATGAAGAACTAAGATCATCAAATTGTTGAGGTTCAAATACGATTGAACTAAGTATTGAGCGTTCAAAAGCTAGGTTGTATAGGTTGTCTTGCAAAATTTACCTTTATGATGATTCTATATTTTTAAATAATATGATGATTATAACTTATTTCTTTTTAAAAGTGAGTTTGTTAACATGGTATATTAATTGGCAAAAGGAAAACATATTAACAAAACATACAAAGATAAAAAGTTACCATTTTTAGAACTGACTTACAATAAAGACATAAAAGGTTGTCCTAAAAGTCATTTGCATGATAAACTGAGTATAGTAGCTCTTAAGAAGGGTAGTATAAATATTCATTTAAAAGATTATGATTTTGTTTTAAAAGAAAAAAATATCGCAGTGCTAAACCCATTTGAAATACATTGTGCAACAAAAGTAGATGATGAAAGCAAGGGTTTATATGCTCTATATTTAGACAAGAGTTGGATACAAAAACTTCAAAATAATTTATTTGATACTGATGAGTATATACTATTTCAAGAGAATATACTTTTAGATATTCATACTTATAATGAATTTTTAACACTATGTGAAAATATTTTCTCAAATGATTTTTACATAAAAAAAGAGGAACAAATTATAGAGTTTATCTCACAAATAATGCTTGAAAATTCTAATGAAAAATTGCTTAATATAAACAACAATTTAGCATGTGATATCAAGTCTTATATAGATGAAAATATTAGTTTAGATTTGAGTTTAGAAGATATAGCAAAAGAGTTTTTGATCACACCTTTTCATCTCATAAAAATATTTAAAAAAGAGCTAAACTTAACTCCTTATCAATATGTCTTAAATCAAAAAATAAACTTGGCTAAAGAGCTGTTATCTAAAGATATAAGTATTTCAGAAGCTGCACTAAGAGCAGGATTTAATGACCAAAGTCATCTTTACAAGTATTTTAAAGAGGTTTTTTCTATTTCACCAAAAGAGTATCAGGATAGTTTAGTAAGATAAAATCCTCAATATATCAATTTTTTACAATACATTTTTTTTCATATTAAATACAATACATTCAAATTTAGGAGAGTAAATTATGAAAAAAGCATTAATAGTTATAGATATGCAAAATGATTATTTTAAAAATGGAAATATGGAGCTTGTAGGTGTAAATGCAGCGCTAAAGAGAACAAATGATTTAGTAAAGTTCGCCAGAGAACAAGAGTATAAAATCTATTTTGTACAACACGTCTCTGTAAAAGAGGGTAGTAGTTTTTTTGTGCCAAATACAAAAGGTGTAAAATTACATAAAAAATTGGATATACAAAATGCAACAATAATTGAAAAAAATTATCCAAATAGTTTTAGAGAAACGAACCTAAAAAAAGAGTTAGACAAAGAAAATACAGATGAGCTGATCATATGTGGTGCAATGACTCATATGTGTATAGATACAACTGTAAGAGCCGCTTTTGATTTAGGCTATAAAATAACACTAGCACATGATGCTTGTGCCACAAGAGATTTAATGCTTCGCGATGAAGTTATAAAACGCCAATTCTAAAATCAAGTGCAATTTTTTGAAAGTAAGTTGAAAGATAGGATTAATCGATAATCTGCTAATCTTATTCGACCAAAAACAA
>NZ_JADGFC010000014.1 GCF_016744025.1 Sulfurimonas sp. | reverse complement strand
GAGCTTTTTTACAGCCATTTGTAAATAAACCTTTGTTTACTCCTACTATACCGAACTTTAATGAATGTTTTATGCACCCGTTTTTTTAATTAAGTCAGTTTTTCGTACTTAAGAGAAGACGTTAACTAGTTCGTTTCTTCTTCTACAAAGATAGCATCTAAGAGAGTATCTACAAACTCATACTTATCAAAAGGTGTTAGATTCTCAGGTTGTTCACCAGTTCCAACATAAAGTATAGGAAGCTCTAGAGCGTAAGCAATAGAAAAGATAGAACCACCTTTAGCAGTTCCATCTAGTTTTGTAATAATAATACCATCTATTCCAATCATTTCATGAAAAGCTTTTGCTTGAGCTATTGCTGAGTTTCCTTGAGTTCCATCAAGTATTAAAATTGTTCTATGAGGAGAACCTGGATGAGCTTTCTCACAAATACGATTTATCTTTTTAAGCTCATTTGCAAGATTTGTTTGTGTATGAAGACGACCAGCAGTATCAATGATTACATTATCAAAACCTTTTGCTTTTGCAGAATCGATAGTATCAAATGCAACTGCAGAAGAGTCATGCCCTTGAGCGGAAGATACTATAGGGATATCAAGTTTTTTAGACCATAACGTTAGTTGCTCTATTGCAGCTGCACGAAATGTGTCTCCTGCACCTAAAATGACTTTCTTTCCGTCATTTTTGTATCTTTGAGCAAGTTTTGAAATTGTAGTTGTTTTTCCAGCACCGTTTACACCAACAATTAACTCAACAAAAGGAGCTGTATATTCAGGTTCCTTGTATGAAGTGTAGGCTAGAGATGCTAAAAGCTTTGATCGTAAGATATCTCTTGTGATTTTAGTTTGGTATGTTTGCTCAATTATTATTTCAACTAAGTCATACTCAACATCAGCTTCTAGTAGAATATTTTCAAGTTCATCTTTTGTAAATGAAATTTTCTTCTTTGGAACAACAGTTTTTATTGCATCTGCTGTTTTAGATAGAGATTTTTTTATAAAACCAAACATATATATACTTCCTTATTTACCAGTAGCCAGCTTAATGTCGTTTTCTATAAGCTCTTCTTCTATTGAACCAATGAAGTGATTTATGTATTTACCATCTTTGTAAAGTGCCATAATTGGAATAGGGTATCTCTCTCCAAGTTTTAACTCATTTACAATAGTGTCTGCTAAACGACGGTTTTGATCAGAGTTAACAAGTGTGTAATTAGCATTGTATGTATTTCTAAAGTCAAGAAGTTTTGCATTTTCAATATTATCTTCTATTGTAAGACCAATAATAACTAAGTCATCTTTATACTTTTTTTGAAGTGAAGTAAGGTGAGTCGCCGCTCCACGACATGGTGGACACCAAGTTGCAAAGATATCAAATAAAACTACTTTACCTTCAGCTCCTTTTAGTACAAATCCAGAACCTTCTTTTTTTACTATATATTCTTTGTAATCAAGACCTGTTAATACATACTCGTTTGTTGAAATAATCTCGTTTGCATCTTGTGCATCATCATTTGAACATCCGACGAAAAATAGAGCTGAACTTAATAAGATTGTTGTAGTGATTTTTTTAAACATTAAAATACCTTTATTTATTGTAAAATATGCGAAATTATAACTTAAAGAAATTATATGCCTCTTACAAAATCAATATTTAGACAAAATTGTATAAAAAAAATCAAAAATGCTTCTGCACATAATAAATATTATAGAAATGCAATGATAAATAAACGTCTTTTACGTGAGTTAAAGTACAAGAAAGGTTTAAAAGTGTTATTTTATTATCCTTTGGCATTTGAAGCAGATATAAGGAAAACACTCAATATAATTCGTCGAAATTGTGATATCTTTGTACCATTTATGCAAGATTCAAGTTTTAAGATAGTACCATTTAGGTTACCGCTAAAGAAGAAGAAATTTAATATTTACGAAGCGGGAAATACTATAAGAAATATAAATAAAATTGATATAGCCATAGTGCCTACGGTTGGGGTTGATGGTAAATTACAGAGAATAGGTTTTGGAAAAGGGATGTATGATCGTTTCTTTGAAAAGTTAAAAAAGAAGCCATACACAATTTTTATACAACCAGAAGTTTGTTTTACAAAAGAATATATTTGTGATGATTATGATATTTCATGTGATTTGCTACTAACACCAAGATTTAATAAAAAACCGAGACAGTATTACGGCTAGAGAATAGGAATAGGTAATGTTAAATGAAATACTACTAGGTGGCTCTATTGCCATGGTAAGTGGTCTTTTTGGATTTTTTATCTCTAAGAAAATTACTCATGCTAATTTTGATGTTTTTGTTGATCAAGCAAAAGCCAAAGCAAGTGCCATTGAAAATGAAGCACAAAATCTTTTACACAAGTCAAAACTCAAATCACAAGAGATTGAACTTGAAGCTTCAAGACATTATGAAAGCGCAAAAGATAGGGCCAAAGCTGATCTACATCAAAGAGAAGATGATGTTATTCGAAAAGAACAAAATTTTAAAAGATATAAACAAAACGAAGACAAAAGACTTCGTGATGATTCAAGAGTAATAGAAGCTAAAAAAGTTGATTTAGATAGAAATGAAAAATCTATAAAGTCTATTAAAAAGAAATATGAAGAAAAAGTAGATGAAGCTCTTCATACGATTGAGCATAGTGCTGGTATGACTCAAGATGAAGCGAAGAAAGTTTTACTAGATAAAGTTGAAGAGAAATCGCGTGGAGATATTGCTCATATAGTTAGACGCTATGAAAATGAAGCAAAAACTGAAGGACAGAAAAAAGCAAATTATATTTTAGCTCAAGCTGCTAGTAGATTTGCTGGAAACTTTGCATCTGAGAGACTTACTAATTTAGTTCATTTAGAAGATGATGAGTTAAAAGGTCGAATCATTGGTAAAGAGGGTAGAAATATTAAAGCATTAGAAACTTTAATGGGTGTGGATATTATAATAGATGATACACCAAACGCTATTCTTGTAAGTAGTTTCAACCTTTATCGTCGTGCTATTGCAACAAAAACTTTACAACTACTCATAGCAGATGGAAGAATTCAGCCTGCAAGAATAGAAGAGATATATGAAAAAGTATCACAAGAGTTTGAAGATGGCATCTTAAACGAAGGTGAAGAACTTATTGCTGATATGGATATCGGAGCTATGCATCCTGAGCTTGTTAAGCTTATAGGTAAACTTAGATATCGTGCTAGTTATGGTCAAAATGCTTTAGCTCATACACTTGAAGTTGCACACTTAGCTGGTGTTATGGCTTCTGAAATGGGTGGAGATTCAAGGCTTGCAAAAAGAGCTGGACTGCTTCATGATATAGGGAAAGCACTAACATATGAACATGAGGGCAGTCATGTTGATTTAGGTGCTGATATCTGTAACCGATATAGTGAACATAGTGTAGTTATAAATGCTATATATGCTCATCATGGTCATGAAGAGATGAATTCTATAGAGTGTGCTTCAGTTTGTGTAGCAGATGCACTCTCAGCGGCAAGACCAGGAGCTAGAAGAGAAGTACTAGAGAGTTTCTTAAAAAGAGTAACTCAGATAGAAGAAATAGCTTCTGTGCATCTAGGTGTGAAACAGGCTTACGCGATAAATGCAGGTCGTGAAGTAAGAGTTATCGTAAATGCTACACTTGTAAATGATGATGAATCTATCTTAATGTCAAAAGAGATAGCAAAAGAGATTGAAGAACAGGTTCAATATCCTGGTGAGATAAAAGTAAATGTAATAAGAGAAAGTAGAGCAGTAGTATACGCTAAGTAGTTAAAAGCTTATACTTTATATCTTTACTTTCAAGTTCTTTTATAAAAAGGTTAAAGTGGCTTTTTATTTCTTTGTCATCGCCACCGCTAAGTGATAACTCAACTAAGGCTTTGCCATCTTTAAAGATTGGTAAGCATGAAAGTTCTACATGATCTGGAAGAAGTTTCATCTGATTTATAAGTGTCTCTTCGCTTGTCTGAGCTAAAAGTGTATATCTGTGTTTTTTCAATCTTGTACAACATAGTTTAGAAATCACTTCTCTTATCATTGGATGAGCCATCTCAGGAAAACCTGGAACAAAGAAAAATCTGTTCTGCAAAGAGAATCCAGACATATTATTAACTGGATTAAAAAGTAGCTCTGAACCTTGAGGTATATCTGCCATACTGATTCTATGAGGGTAAGATTTATCTGCAAATCTATCAATAATATCTTGCTCAAAAACCTTATGTCTAACTACAGCTTTATTTGTAAAAATTTGAGAAGCTATATCTCGTGTTAAATCATCAGGAGTAGAACCAATCCCTCCAAATGAGAACATAATTGAGTTTTTATCTTTTTTGATAAGTTCATAAGAGTTCTTCATAAGTTCTTCATCATCTTTTACAATGAATGTGGCAAAAAGATCATAACCATATTTTTGTAGTTCATCACGAACAAATTTAAAGTGTTTATCTTCTCTTCTAGCATTTAAAATTTCTGTTCCGATTATTAAAGCATAGAAGTTCATAATAGGTTTAGTACTTATCTTCTATCTCATTCATCTCTGAATCATCATATGGATCCATATGCACAATAGTATGAACACTTTTATCTTCAAAAAGAGCTTTTATATCAGCTTCAATTTTATCAGCTACAAGATGAGCGTCGTATAATGAGATACTAATGTTAAATACTGCATGAACAGATATGAAGATTTGTGAACCAGACTCTCTAGTTTGAAGAAAGTGATAGTCTGAAATACCTATATTGTTTTGTAAAATATTTCTAATACTTTGTATATCTTCTTCAGGAAGAGCAGCATCTAAAAGCATTAAAACTCCCTCTTTGATGATTGGAATAGCAGAATAAATCATATAAATTGCTATCCCAAGACCAAGTATTGGGTCTATTAACTGTTCTCCTGTCATTGATATAAGAGCAAGAGCCATAAGAACTGCACCATTTGAGAAGAGGTCAGTTTTGTAGTGAAGAGCATCTGCTGTTATAACCATATTCTTAGTTTTTTTAGCAACATAATTTAAAAATAATACAAGAGCAAGCGTTATTACAAGAGATGCTGCCATTACCCAGATGCTACTTTGCATAAAGCCCATTTCTCTGGGATGCGTTATTTTTACAAGGGCTTCATAGAATATAAAAACTGCTGATATAGAAATTACAGTTCCTTCAACAACTGCAGCAAGTGGTTCTATCTTACTTCTTCCATAGTTAAATTGTTCATCCGGATTTTTCTCAGCAGTATTAAGTGCAAAAAAGTTAAATAGGGAAACTGTAAGGTCTAAAAAACTGTCAATTGCAGAAGCAAGAACAGCGATAGAACCACTTAAAATACCCACTGTCATTTTCATAAGGACAAGGATTCCTGCAACTGAAGTAGATACTAAGGTGGCTTTTTTCTCTAATCTCATTAAATTTCCTATGGGGATTGATATTTAGATACAATTATAATTAAATTTACATACATAAAGAATAAAATGAACTTAGAAGATTTAAGAAAAGAAAGACAAAAGTGGATGACTTGGAAAAATATCAAACCGCTTCGTGAGGCATTAGAGTCTTTAGAAGATGGCTTGTTTGAAGTTGAACTTGGTGATGTTGTTAAGATTAGTGCTAAATCAACTCAAAATATAGAAGAAGTTGCAAGAACTATGATGCCTTGGAGAAAAGGACCATTTGAAGTTTTGGACTGTTTTATAGATGCAGAGTGGAAGAGTAATATTAAATACAATCTTTTGAGAAAACATTTCGATTTAAAAGATAAGAGAGTTGCCGATATAGGTTGTAACAATGGTTACTATTTATTTCGTATGCAAGAAGATGAACCAAAATCATTAGTAGGTTTTGATCCATCACCTCTGTATAAAACACAGTTTGATTTTATAAATCATTTTGTGAAAAGTGATATCGTTTATGAACTTTTAGGTGTTGAACATCTGGAATTTTATGAAGAGAAATTTGATACTATCTTTTGTTTAGGTGTTTTGTATCACAGAAGCGATCCTGTAGCGATGCTAAAATCACTATTTCGTGGACTTGATAAAAATGGTGAAGTTATCCTTGATACTTTTTATATTGAGGGTGAAGATGAGATGGCACTTTGTCCAAAATCATCTTATTCGAAAATATCAAATATCTATTTTGTTCCGACAATACCAGCACTTAAAAACTGGTGTTTAAGAGCGGGGTTTAGTAGTTTTGAAGTTTTAGAAACTTCTACAACAGATGAAGATGAGCAAAGAAAAACTTCTTGGATAGAAGGACAGTCACTAGAAGACTTTTTAGATCCCCAAGATAATACAAAAACACTTGAGGGCTACCCAGCTCCAAAAAGAGTTTATGTAAAACTTATAAAATCAAGGGATTAATTAATGAGTAATGAGAATGAAATAGATGATGAATCATTAGAATTTGATGATTATGTAAATGAAGATGAAAATGCCGTCGCTTTAAATACCCATGAAAATACTAATCGCTATCTAAATGGAGAAATATTAAAGCTTGAAAGAGGTTATGTTGAGTTAAGACTAACCACTATTTCTGAGATGGTAGTTGATGATCAAGGACTTATTCATGGTGGATTTATCTTTAGTGCTGCTGATTTTGCGGCGATGGCAGCTGTAAATGAAAGAAATGTAGTTTTAGTTGGAAGTGATTGTCAATTCCTATCTCCTGTAAAGTTTGGCGATGAAGTTAACTTTGTTGCAAGGGTAAGACACAAAGAGGGTAGAAAAAGAAATATCCATGTTGAAGCTCATGTTTTAGATATAAAAGTTTTTGAAGGTGAATTTAAAACTGTAATTACTGATAGACACGTACTAAAACTAAAACTTCTTGATGAAGAAGAAGTGTAAAAAGAGGATTTAGTCCTCTCTTTTATTTTTTAGCAGTTAGTAAAAATACACCAAAGTCTTTGTGTGGTTTATTTATTGTATTTATATTTTCAAAAGTAACATTATTAAAGCCTGCATCTTTAACAATCTTACATAAATTATTTTTATCGAATCCAAAATGAAAAACACCTGTATTGTCTGAATGAAAAGTTCCATCTTCACTCTCTAAATCTGCAATAGCAATAAAACCATTTTCCTTTATATTTTTATATATTGTTTCAAAAAAAGCTTTTAAGTCTTGAACATGATGAAGTGTCATAGAACTAACTAGACCATCAAAAGTCCTATCTAATGGCATTGCTATAATATCTTGGGAGTAAACTTCAATACTAAGCTCAGGAGTGTTTTTGGCTTTTAATTTTTGTAGCATACTCTGAGATGTGTCAACACCATATACTTTTTTAACACTCTGCGCTATATCAAATCCTAAAAGTCCAGTACCTACACCAAAATCTAAAATTTCCATATCACTTTTTAGTTGTACTTTTTTGTTAATGGCATCTGAAATTGTTTTAGCACCTTGAACTCTTATATCTCCCTTATCCCACTCTTTTGATTTTTCTTTAAAATGATCTTTCATTATAGAGTTCCTATCCAGTAGTCGGTATGTTGTTGCTCTTGTTTTATACTTGTATTTACACCATGTCCGGGATAGAGAGTTTTATCAAAATCAAGTTTTTTAAATTTCTCTAGTGAGTCTCTCATATCTTGCGGCGAAGAATATGGAAAATCTGTTCTACCTATAGAGCGTTCAAAGATAAAATCTCCACTAAATATTGCATCTGCAATTTCTATCATGGAACAGCCTGGACAGTGCCCAGGGAAATGACGAAATTTTACTTTTACACCATCAAAATCAAATTCTTGTTCTGGTTGAACTTCTATATCTGGAGTTGATGGTGGAAGGTCTGGCATCCAAGTACTCTCTTTTAGCAACATTACATCTCCTTTAGGAGTATAAAGGGGAATATTAAGTTTCTTTTGAAGCTCTGCATTTGACCAAACATGATCAAAATGCCCATGTGTATTTAAAATTGCTACAGGATTTGTAACATTTTTCTCTACCCAAGAAGTTGCATTTACACCAGGGTCAATAATGAAGTCTTTTCCATCTACAGTAGCAATGTAACAGTTTGTTTGGTAAACGCCCATAGCTTGAACTTTTATTTGCATCGGCTCTCTTTTTTATTAGATTGTAACAAAACAATATAAATATCAAAACTAAACGCTCTTAAACGTTATTTGTAGCAAAAACTTTGTTATAATATTTTTTATTAAAGATTTTTAAGGTTCGTTGAAAAATATGAGTAAGTACGCACAAATATCAGACTATCTACAGCGTTTTTTGGATGATGAAGTCCGAAAAACTGGTATAGAAAAAGTTGTAATTGGTTTGAGTGGTGGATTGGATTCTGCTGTTGTTGCTGTTTTGGCTCATAAGACTTTTAAAGATGATCTATTATGTGTCAAAATGCCTTCACAATACTCTTCACAGAATTCTCTAGATGATGCAGACGCTCTTTGTAGAGATTTTTCTATGAAATCTATAACTGCATCTATTGAACCAATGTTAGATGCATATGAGAAATTAAATCCAAATATGGATAATTTAAGAAAAGGGAACTTCTCTTCTCGTATGAGAATGTCAACTCTGTTTGATATTTCAGCAAGAGAAAATGCTTTGGTTTTGGGAACAAGTAACAAGAGTGAGTTAATGTTGGGGTATGGAACTCTTTATGGAGACCTTTCAAGTGCAGTGAATCCAATAGGAGACTTATATAAAAGTGAAGTATATGAGTTAGCTCGATATCTTGGTGTAACAAAAAGTATCATAGACAAAGCTCCTTCTGCTGATTTATGGGATGGACAGAGTGATGAAGAAGATTTAGGATATACATATGCACAGCTAGACGAGGCTTTGAAACTATATGTAGAAGATAGACTTACTAAAGAAGAAATAGTTAAAAAGGGAATAGACTCTCAAATGCTAAATATGCTTATCTCAAGAATATTTCGTAATCATTTTAAGCGTAAAATGCCAGTTATCGCAAAACTAACATCAAGAACTATAAACCATGATTTTAACTACCCAAGAGATATAACTTTGTAAAGCACATAAAAAATGAAATTAAGGAAAAAAAATGAAAATACCATTTTGTAGATACGAAAGTGGACGAGAAGAACATAGTAATGTTGCAGACGTTTTAGATGCAGAAGATTTAAACCAAGTATCTCAGTTAGAAAAAGAGTTTGCTTCATATATTGGAGCAGAATATGCATTAGCAACTTCTCATGGTACTTCAGCACTTCATCTTGCTATGCTTGCACTTGATCTTAAGCGTGGGGATAAAGTAGTTTGTTCTGTAAATGCTTATCCTAATGTGCCAGAGGTTGTTCGTCACTTTGACGCAGAACCTATTTTCATAGATATTGAAGCAAATACTTATAATATCAATCTAGACCTTTTAGAAGCTTACCTAGAAGATAACCAGTCAAAAAAACTAAAAGCAGTTATTGTTACTCACTTGGGTGGAACTACAGTTGACTTAGAAAGACTATATGCTATTGCTAAGATATACAATGTGAAAATTGTTGAAGATGCATGTGAAGCCTTAGGTGCAACATATAAAGATCAAAAGATTGGCTCAACTGGTGGAGATATTACTTGTTTTAACTTTTCTTCTCATTTAAAGAAAAACATATGTAACGGCGGTATGCTTGTTACTAATAATGATGTAATTATGGAACGTGCAAAGCTCTTAAGTAATCATGCAATAGAGCGTGATGAAGACTCCCTGGAATATATCTATGATGTAGTAGATATAGGAAATGATTACTCTCTAGGTGAGTTAGATGCAGCTTATCTAAGAACTCAAATTGTAAAACAAGATAAGAATATTAAAAGAGTTAAAGAGATAGCGAGAATGTACAGTGAATCACTTGCAGGAACTGGACACATTACTCTTCCTGATATGAGCAATGATGAACATCCATTTTCTTTATATATTATCAAAGTAGATAAGAACCGTGATTCTTTTGCCTTAGAGCTTAAAAAGGTTGGTGTAGAGTGTGGACTTAACTATATTCCACTTCATCTTTTAACTTACTACAAGTCAAAATATTCACTTAAGATAAACAACTATCCAAAAGCATTAAAGTGCTATCAGCAAGTTTTATCTCTTCCAATTTATGCAAGTATGAGTGATAAAGAAGTTAAATTTGTTTGTGAAAAAGTTAAACAAATAGCTAAAACAAGAGTTTAATAACATTGAAAAAGAGTTTAGTATTTTGGGTTGAGGGATATTTTTATAACCCAAGTTTTATTCAAAAGCTTCTCTCTTTTTTACTTCTTCCACTTAGTTGGATATATTGCTTTGGCATGTACCTGCGCTTTAAAAGTAAAAACCCAGTTGATTTTGATATTGATATAGTTAGTGTTGGAAACCTCAGTGTAGGCGGTAGTGGTAAGACACCACTTGTAACTGCTCTTGCATCTAGATATAAAGATGCTGCTGTAGTACTTCGTGGTTATGGACGTAGTAGTAGTGGACTATATGTTATTAAAGATAAAGAGAATATTTTATGTGATGTAAGCATAAGTGGTGACGAAGCTATGATATATGCTCATAAACTCTTAGACGCTATAGTCATCGTAAGTGAAGATAGACCAGCAGGTATCTTAAGAGCAAAAGAGATGGGTGCAAAAATAGTTTTTTTAGATGATGCATACTCAAAGCATGATATTAAAAAATTAGACTTTCTTATAGATGTGAAAACTAAAAACAATAGATGCTTACCCTCTGGTGCATTTAGAGAGAGACTTTGGCCATCTAAAGAAACCGTTGTCCTTGAAGAAGCAAAAGATTTTACTAGAGTAGTACAACTTAAAAATAAAAGTGCTAAAATGTCACTAGTAACAGCAATAGCAAGACCATCTAGGTTAGATGAGTTTTTGCCGCAAGTTGTAAGTAGAAACTATTTTGAAGATCATCACTCATTTAACAAAGAAGAGTTAGAAGAAATTTTAAAAAAAGATAGTTCAGACTCACTTTTACTTACCTACAAAGATTTAGTAAAAGTTGAACCTTTTAATTTACCAATATCTCTACTAGATTTGGATGTTGAAGTTGATGAAAGAGTATTTAGTAAAATAGATAACTACAGGAATAAATATTGAAAAAAAAGATAGAAACAGTAAAAACACTACTTGACGCACTACCGTTTATAAAAGAGTTTAGAAATGAGATAGTTGTTATTAAATATGGTGGTTCAGCTCAGACATCAACAGAGTTAAAAGAGAAGTTTGCTGAAGATATTTTACTTATGTATCTTGTAGGTATAAAACCTGTAATCGTTCATGGTGGCGGTTCAAAGATTACAGAGATGTTAGATGCTCTAAATATTGAGACTAAGTTTATTGAAGGACAAAGAGTTACAACTAAAGAAGTTATGCGTATAGCTGAGATGATACTTAGTGGAGAGATAAACAAAGAGATTGTATCGCTTCTTAATTCTCATGGTGCAAAAGCTATAGGTGTAAGTGGTAAAGATGCTCACTTCATTACAGCAAAAGCAAAAGATTTCGCGAAGTGGGGTCTAACTGGAAATATAAACTCAGTTAAACCTATTGTGATTTCTAAACTAATTGCAGATAAATTTGTACCAGTTATCGCTCCAATTGCTGCTGGTGAAGAGATGGGTCATCCTGGTTTTAACATAAATGCAGACCTTTGTGCATCATATGTTGCAAAAGCAATAGGTGCAAACAAAATCATTTTTTTAACAGACACTCCGGGTGTCCTTAATAAGGATAAAGAACTTTTACCAACTCTAACAAGAGCTGAAGTAGATGCTCTTAAAGCTGATGGAACTATTAATGGTGGAATGGTGCCAAAAGTAGATGCATGTTTAGAAGCTATTGATGGCGGCGTGACAAAGGCTCATATAATTGATGGTAGGCTAGAGCATTCTATGTTATTAGAACTATTTACATCTGAGGGTGTTGGTACTCAGATAATAAAGTAATTACTATTTTTTGAAGTTTGTGGACTAGACCTCCACACTCAAAAACAACTCTACATAAGTCTATTCTTACATTTCTTTAACATTAACTCTTTATATATACAACAATAAAATCTGTAGGTTTTTTAAAACAAGATAAGCTCTTGAATAATATCAAGGGATAATTAACAAATGAACTGTATAATCACAATAATAAGAAATAAAATTAAGGAATAAATAAATGTCAAAGTATAGTGCCCTATTTGAAGATGAAGATGATGTATTTTTAGGTTCTCCTGTTAGTAAACTAATGGATATAATTTTTAATGCTAATAATGATGTTGTTAGATTTGATTTAGAAAATTTCATTAAAAGAAGAGCTGCTCTTGAGCTTATTTTAGAAGAAAAAATTGGTGAAAACTATAGTGAAATAGTTGAAGCTATGATTATTGAACAGCGTGAAATAGTTGAGAGCAAGACTAAGAGTTTAAGCATTGAGCTTATGGGTGAAATAGTTTCAAAAAGCGAGTAGATTAATGAAGCCATTTTTACAAATTTTTATCATTCTAGCACTTAGTTTTAGTGTCAGCTTTGGAGATACCTACAGAGATGTAACAACTATCTCTCTAAAAAAGGATGAACAAAAGAAAATTCTTGTAAAATACGGCGACATTACAAAACTCTTTAAATTTAATTGGACACTCTATCACAATGAGGGATTGGTTATTCATCGTTCATATGACAGAATTGTTGCACAAAATATACTCTACATAAGAGATAAAAATCGTAGCTTTAGGTTAGAACTTAGACCTAGAGGTGCCGATCATTTTAATGCGGCTTATTTGCTAGTTAAATTTAAAGAGTTTAAGTATGAAACACGAGAGGCAGTCTTTGAACTCTTCTTGTTTGATAAAAAGATGCAAGTTAGTTTAAAACATTTGAAAAATACTTAGAGAGGTTTGAATGCAAAGAGTAGAGCGTGAAATAGCAAGATTGATTGAAGAAGTTGATTATGACGAGGTAACTCGTCTTTTTAATATGCTCTCTGGTGGTAAAAGACTTAGAGCTAAACTAATTTTAAAGATTGCTCCAAATCATGAAAAGGCCCCACTTTTAGCTGCTATAGTCGAGCTGATTCATGGAGCAAGTCTGCTTCATGATGATGTAATTGATGAGGCAGTAACAAGAAGAGGCGTAGCATCTGTAAATGCAACAGATGGTAGTAAAACAGCCGTGATGTTAGGAGATATCCTTTATTCTAAAGCTTTTACTGAACTAGTTGAGTTTGATAAAGATGTGGCAAAATCTATTGCTTCATCTGTTACTGCACTTAGCAAAGGTGAGATGCAAGACGTTAAAATGGCAAATGAGTTTAATGAAGATGAAGATAAATATCTTGATATGCTCTATCTAAAAACTGCTACTTTAATAGAATCTGCTGCTTATGCTTCAGCACTGCTTGCAGGTAAAGATGCAAAGAAATATGGTGTATATGGTAGAAATCTTGGATTATCATTTCAGATTATAGATGATATCTTAGATATTACTGCTGATTCAGCTACACTCGGAAAACCTGCTATGAATGACTTTGTCGAAGGTAAGTGTACTCTTCCATATATTTATCTCTACAAAGTTTTAAATACGCAAGATAAAGCAAGACTAAAAAGTTCTCATGCTAAGCACATAGATACAGATGAAGTTCTTTGGATTAAACAAAAGATGCAAGAGCACAAAAGTGTTGAAAACTCTTTTGAACTTGCAAAAAAACTCTCAAATGAAGCAATGTTAGCTGTACAAGATAATAAAGAACTCATTGAAATACTACAAACTATGATTAAAAGAAGTTACTAATGCACTATCTAAATATAAGTTTTTCACACAAAAATTCTACTATGGAAATTAGAGAGAAGTTGTCATACCCTGATGATAAACATGTTCATGGATGTCTAACAAAATTAAATGAAAATGAAGCTATTAATGAGACAATTCTTATTTCTACTTGTAATAGAATGGAAATCTTTTGTAGCTGTAGCGATATAGTTGGGGCAACTAAACATATATTTGAAAAGTTGACCGAGCGTTCAGATATTTCAACTGAAGAGCTTGAAGGTCGTGCTGATATATTTGATAATAGTAGTGCTATACATCACCTCTTTACAGTTGCATCTTCTCTTGATTCTATGGTTGTTGGTGAGACTCAGATTGCTGGACAACTTAAAGACGCATTTAGATTTTCATATGACAAAGGTCACTGTGGTCAAAAACTTGCTCGTGCTATGCATAATGCTTTTAAATGTGCGGCGCAAGTTAGAAATGCTACTGATATATCTTCAAAGCCTGTCTCAATCGCAAGTGTTGCGGTTTCTAAGCTAAAATCTGTTTTAGATAGCGTAGAGGGCAAAAAAGCCTTAATTATTGGAATCGGTGAGATGTCTGAAATAACTGCTAAGCATATGGTCTCAAATGGCGCAGATGTTTATATTATGAATAGAACTAAAGAAAAAGCATTTATATTAGCAGATGCTTGTGGAGCTAAGGTTTTAGACTTTGACCAACTACCAAGTGTAATAAATGAGTTTGAAATTGTATTTACTGCAACATCATCTCCTGTTCCAATCATTACAGATGATATTATAAAACCATGTGATTTTGATAGATACTGGTTTGATTTAGCTATTCCAAGAGATATTGTTTATGATAAAGGTGAGCGTATTAACCTTTATCAAATAGATGACTTAAAAACAATAGTTGACGAAAATAAAGGTCTTAGAGAAGAAGAAGCGAGAAAAGCTCATACAATTATAGGTAGAAGCACAGTAGCTTTCTTTGAGTGGTTAGATACTCTAAATATAGAACCAATGATAAAAGATATTTATGCGAAAGCTTTTGAAGCTGCAAAAATAGAGAGTGAGCGAGTTATTAGAAACGGATATATTCCAAAAGAGTATGAAGAAGAAGTGCATAAAATGGGTGAGCAAGTTATGAAACGCTTTTTACATGATATGACTTCAAAAATGAGAGGTGTATCTGAAGAGTCAAAGTCAGATATGATAACTGGAGCTATGCAATTTTTAATAAAAAGTGATAATAAAAATGTAAAGATGCCAGATGAATACAAATGTGAACATGCCCTAAATGTAGCACAAAAAGGAAGTAAATGAGAAGAAGCCGCGCCTTTATACCAACAACAAAAGAAGTTCCATCAGATGCAACATTACCATCTCACCAGTTTTTAGTTAGAGGTGGTTTTATAAACCAACAAGGTGCTGGGCTTTATAACTTTATGCCTTTGGGAAAAATTGTATTAGAAAAGATTAGAAAGATTGTTAAAGAAGAGTTAGATAAGGCTGGTTGTAACGAAGTTCAACTTAGTTTTGTTACTCCTATCTCTCTTTGGGATAAAAGTGGACGCTCAGATACTATGGGTAAAGAGATGCTACGTATCCAAGATAGACATCAAAATGATTTTGTACTTAGCCCAACTAATGAAGAAGCAATGGTAGAATTAGTTAAAAACAGAGTAACTTCTTATAAAGATTTACCTGTTAACTTATACCAAATTAATACCAAATTCCGTGATGAAGCAAGACCAAGATATGGTATTTTACGTGGTCGCGAGTTTTTGATGAAAGATGGATACTCTTTTCACTCTTCTAAAGAAGATATGATTAGAGAATTTAACCTTATGCAAGAAACTTATAAAAAAATATTTACAAGACTCGGTCTTGATTTTAGAGTAGTTGATGCAGATAGTGGTGCAATTGGTGGAACCGGAAGCAAAGAAATTCATGTATTAGCAAATAGTGGTGAAGACACAATAGTTGTGTGTGATACATGTGACTATGGTGCAAATATTGAAACTATATTTGAAGATGAAGCACAAGTTGATGCTTATAATGAAAAATCTTATGAAGAGTTAACTAAATTAGAACTAGAGCAAAAATGTTCTTGTGGATCTAGTCTTTCATTTAAAAAAGGTATAGAAGTTGGACATATCTTTCAACTTGGAACTACATATACTTCAGCACTAGAAGCAAATTTCAGTGATGAAAATGGTAAACCAAAACCTTTTGAGATGGGAACCTATGGTATCGGTGTAAGCAGACTTGTTGCATCTGTAATCGAGCAAAACCACGATGAAAATGGTTGTATCTGGACAAAAGAAACAGCACCTTACACAGTTAATATTATGGTTTCTAATATCAAAGATGAAGCACAAGTAACACTAGGTGAAGAACTTTACTTAAAACTTTTAGGTGAAAATGTTGAAGTTATGTTTGATGATAGAAAAGAGAGATTTGGCTTTAAAATGAAAGATGCAGAACTTATTGGTTTTCCATATACTGTTATAATTGGAAAAGAACTAGCAAATGGTCTTGTTCAAATATACGATAGAAAAACAACAGAGAAAACATCAGTAAAAACTGGTGATGTTTTTTCTACAATCATGGAGTTAATATAGTATGATTTACTTTGTAATATACCTTTTTTTAGAAGTCTTAGTCTCTGTTAATATCTCATCATATATTGGTGGTTTGTTAACATTTTTTGAGATAGTTTTAACGGCTTTTATAGGTATATCAATATTAGTCAATTTCAGAACAACACTGCTAAATAATATTACAGCAGTTTCTTACCATGCCATTGATTTAAGAGAGTTTCAAAGATTAAACCTCTTTACAATCATTGGTGCCATTTTACTTATTATTCCCGGTTTTATGACTGATATTCTTGGCTCATTGATGCAGTTTAGTGTTTTTACAAGTATGTTAGTTAATCGTTATAATATAAAATCAGGTAACTATAAACCAAGTAATAATCAAGAAGATATTCAAAATATACAAAAAAACATTCAAAAGGATTCAGATGTTATTGATGTTGAAATTATTAGCGACAACTCTACTACTAAGTAGTTTATTACAAGCGGCTACTTCAAGTAAAGATGTAGAAAATTTTTTAAAAAAGTCATATGAGGCAAACCCAAATATACTTAAGCTAAAAATCAAAGTTAAGCAAACAATTGTTCTAGAAAAAGTTAAAGGTTGGAATGCATATATAGTTAACATAAACGCTACAGTAAAAGGCGAAAAGGGAAATCGTGACATAAAACAAAGTATGGTATGGTTTTCTAATGGAGACACTATTTCACCTGACCTTATAGATATGAAAACAGGTATCTCTTTTAAAGAGTCACTTTCTCCATCATTTGAAGCAAAATACTACAAAAAAGAGAATCTTATCTACGGAAATGCAAATGCTAAGCATAGAGTAGCTATTTTTTCAGATCCATTATGCCCATTTTGTAGAAACTATGTGCCAGAAGCAATTAATGCTATGAAAAAAAGTCCAGAAAAATTTGCAATATATTATTATCATTTTCCTCTTCCTACACTTCACCCTGCCGGAGTAGAACTAGTTAGAGCAGCTGTCGCGGCTGAGCTTAAAGGTAAAAAAGATGTTGTACTTAAACTTTATACTGTTAAAGTAGACGCAAAAGAGAGAGATGTAAAAAAAATATTAGCTGCATTTAATAAAACAATGAATACAAATATTACACCTGCAGATTTGACATCAAAAGCTGTGAATGAGCATATTAAAAATGATATGGATATTGCAACTGCTTTAATGGTTAGTGGAACTCCAACTGTGTTCTTTGATGACAAGTTAGATAAAACAAAAAGAAAATATGAAAAGGCTCAATAGATAATGGAAAAATTAGTAATAGCAACAAGAGTTTCTGATTTAGCACTATGGCAAGCATATCATATAAAAGATAGAGTAGAAGCAGCGTACCCAGAAATCACAGTAGAATTAAATAAGATTGTAAGTAATGGTGATAAAATTTTAGATAAACCATTAGCGCTAATTGGCGGTAAGGGTCATTTTACTAAAGAACTTGAAGATGAGATGCTAGCTGGTAATGCACATATTGCAGTGCACTCTTTAAAAGATGTTCCAACATATGTTCCAGAGGGTTTAGAGTTAGTAGCAGTTACTAAACGTCAAGATCAAAGTGATGTTTTCTTATCTCATAAATATGAATCTTTAGAAGATTTACCACAAGGTGCGGTAGTTGGAACTACAAGTCTTAGAAGAAGAATGCAACTTTTACAACAAAGACCAGACTTAAAAGTAAAAGATTTAAGAGGTAATGTAAATACAAGACTTAGAAAGCTCTCAGAAGGACAATATGACGCTATTATCTTAGCCTACATTGGGCTTCACAGATTAGACTTACTTAAAGATATTCCTCATACACAAAAACTATCACTTGATATGATGATTCCTCCTATGGGACAAGCAGCTCTAGGCATAGAAATAGTTCTTGGAAATGATAAGGTTAGAGAAATAGCTGAGAGTCTAAAAGATGAACAAACATATATCTGTACACAAATTGAAAGAGATTTTATCTCTAATATTGGAGCTGGATGTTCAGCGCCTGTAGCTTGTAATGCTGTTGTATCTGGAGATGAAATAGTTTTTAGAACTATGATAGGTTTTCAAAATGGCACAAATATAATGCAGGAAAAAATAGTAAGAGCTCTTGATAAAAGCAATGGTTTAGGCTTAGAAATGGCTAAATTAATGATAGATAATGGTGCAATAGATTTACTTAAAAGAGCTCAAGATTCAGCATTTAAAGATGAAATGCCACAAAGATTATAAATATGAACAAAACTATTGAATTATTAAAAAAAAATGGTGAATTAAGAGTTATAGATGAAGAACTCGACATTTATCTAGAAATCCCACATTTAGCATATGCAGAAGTAAAGAAGAAAGATGGTGGTAAAGCTATACTTTTTACTAATGTTGTAGATAAAAAAAGTGGAACTAAATTTAGTGAACCAGTTTTTATGAATGTATTTGGTTCTTATAAACGTTGTGAACTTCTTTTTGGTCGAACTATTGAATCTGTTGCTGATGAGATTACTAATTTACTTCATATGAAACCACCTTCGGGTTTTATGGAAAAAATATCAATGGCAAGTGAACTTTTTTCACTTAAAAATATTTTTCCTAAACGGTTAAAAGGCAAGGGTGCTTGTCAAGAAGTGATATGCTTAACTGATGATATTGACCTTAGAAAATTACCAGTTTTAACTACTTGGGAACAAGATGCTGGTCCTTTTATTACTATGGGTCAAGTTTATACTCAAAGTTTAGATGGAGAGATGGCAAACCTTGGAATGTATAGACTTCAAGTATATGACAAAGACCATTTAGGTATGCATTGGCAGATTCATAAAGACTCTTCTCACTTTTTTGATCAGTACCAAAAAGCTGGTAAAAAGATGCCAGTTAGTGTTGCTATTGGTGGTGATCCACTTTATACTTGGTGTGCAACTGCTCCACTTCCATATGGTGTTAATGAACTTTTAATGTATGGTCTTATTAAAAAAGAGCCTGCTAAACTTGTTAAGTCTTTAACAACTCCATTATATATCCCAGCTGATGTTGATTATGTAATAGAAGGTTGGGTAGATACTCAAGAGATAAAAGTAGAAGGTCCATTTGGTGATCATACAGGTTATTATACTTTAGAAGAACCATATCCTGTAATGCATGTAAGTGCAATTACGACTAAAAAGAAACCAATATTTTTAGCTACAGTTGTAGGTAAACCACCATTAGAAGATAAGTATATGGGTTGGGCAACTGGTAAGATTTTCTTTCCACTTTTAAAGACTACTGTACCTGATTTACTTGACTATCATATGCCAGAGAATGCAGGTTTTCATAATCTTATACTTGCTAAGATGCAACCACACTATAAAGGACATGCTAAACAATTTATGCATGCTTTTTGGGGTGCAGGACAGATGAGTTTTGTGAAACACGCAATCTTTTTAGATGAGAATTCTCCAAAATTAGATAATTATGAAGCTTTAACTTCTTATATATTAGATAGATTTACTCCAAAGTCTCTTTTTATATCTGAGGGTATCTTAGATGCACTTGACCACTCTTCTCCTGAAACATTAGTTGGTGGAAAACTTGGTATAGATGCTACAGCAGCGTATAAAGTAGAGCCTCCTCAACTTTTAGGTGATGAAGAACTGCTAGAGAAGGTACAAGAACTTATTCCAGAAGTGACTAATGTTCATCAATATATGAGACGTACTAAAAACCCAGTTACTGTAATAAGTGTTAATAAGACTAAAAATGCAAAAGAGTACTTTGAGGCATTAGTTAGTTTAAGCACAAACATCAGAATTGTTGTTTTTGTTGATGATAAAAAGAATGATATATTAAATCCTTATATGCTGATTTGGCGTGTTACAAACAATATGGATGCACAAAGAGATGTTTTCATTTCAGGTTTAATGGTTGGAATCGATGGGACAAATAAAAGTTCTGTAGATGGCTTTACTCGTGAATGGCCTGATGATGTTGATTGTACTCAAAATGTAGTAGAAGAGTTAAAGAAAAAAGGTTTATGGGACTTAGATGAGAAACTAAATATAAAGTTTCAATTATAATCAGTGTTAGAATTACTTCTAGTACGTTAAGAAATAAATTAAGGAAATATAATGGATAAAATGTGGTCAGGTCGTTTTTCTGCGAGTGCTTCAAGTTTATTAGATGAGTTTAATGCTTCAATTATGTATGACAGAAAGTTATATAAAGAAGATATTGAAGGTTCTCTAGCTCATGCTGCAATGCTTGCCAAACAAGAAATTTTAACAACTGAAGAACTTCGTCAAATTACAGATGGATTAAATCAAGTTTTAAATGAAATAGAATCAGGCAAATTTGAATGGAAAATTGGAGATGAAGATCTTCATATGGGAATTGAAAAACGCTTAACTGCTATTATCGGTGATGCAGGTAAAAAACTTCATACGGCTCGTAGTAGAAATGATCAAGTTGCTGTTGACTTTCGTCGTTGGGTTTTAAAAAGAAACCTTGATTTAGTAGATGCTCTTAAACTTCTTATGAAAGAGATTATAGTTGTAGCTGATAAACATACAGAAACACTTATCCCTGGAATGACACATCTTCAACATGCTCAACCTACTAACTTTGGTTTTCATTTAGGTGCATATCTATCAATGTTCAAACGTGATATCGCTAGATTTGAAGAGTCTTACAAAAGAAATAATGTATCTCCTCTAGGATGTGCTGCATTAGCTGGCACTCCACATAATATTGATAGAGATATGAGTGCACAACTTTTAGGTTTTGATAGTGTAAGTGTTAACTGTTTAGATACTGTAAGTGATAGAGATTTTGCACTAGAGATTTTATTTAATATCTCAACTATGATGATGCATATATCACGACTTAGTGAAGAGCTTGTAATGTGGTCTAGTTATGAGTTTGGATTTGTAGAACTTAGTGATGAGTATTCTACTGGTTCATCAATAATGCCACAAAAGAAAAATCCAGATGTTCCAGAACTTCTTCGTGGAAAAACTGGTCGTGTTTATGGATCTCTTATGGGACTTCTAACGGTTATGAAAGGTCTTCCTTTAGCTTATAACAAAGATACTCAAGAAGATAAAGAGGGAGTATTTGATGCTGTTGAGACTGCACAAATATCTCTAGAAATCTTAAAAGAAGCTATCAAGACTATGGAAGTAAAAGCTCATAATATGCAAGCTGCTTGTGCTGTTGGACATTTAGCAGCTACTGACTTAGCTGATTACTTAGTTGAGAAATGCGGTATTCCATTTAGAGAAGCGCATTTTATCACTGGACATGCAGTTGCTAAGAGTGAAGCGTTGAAAATAGATTTAAGTAATATAGAATTAAAATATCTTAAAGAAATTGACTCAAGAATAAATGAAGATGTATTAGAGTATTTAGTTCTTAAAAATTCTATGAATGCAAGAACTTCTGCTGGTGGTACTGCTACTGTTAGAACAAAAGAACAGTTAGAACAATTTAAAAACTTCTTAGCTCTTTAGAGCTTAGCTTTAGTTACCCAAGCGGTCTTAGCGTAGGTAGCGGAATTACTTCCGATACCGATTTTAAAGAAATGGAGGTTTCCTTCATTTTATGAAATAAAATTAAGGATTAAGATAATGAAAGTAAGTATTACACATCAAGATGGCATGAAGTTTGAAGCTAAAACTTCAAAAAGTAGTTTTATAATTGATTGTCCTGTTATCTCTCCAATAGAGTATTTTTTGTCTTCAATTATTACATGTAGTGCAACAGATATTATATTGATACCAAAGAATCAAGATAAAATTGTTACTGACTTAGTTGTAGATGGTGAAGTTGTAAGAAATGAAGCTCACCCTTGTAAGTTTAATACCTTGCATCTAACATATAGTTTTAACTCAGATGCTGATGATACTATGGCTGCTCGTTGGGTTATGGCATCTTTAGAAACTTATTGTTCTACTATAAATACTATCCGTGATACTACTGCTATCACATACTCTATAACGCATAATTCAAAACTAATTCGTGAAAACGAAGAGATGATTTCAGGTGGTGGATCAAACATTGATATGGGTGAAGTAGAGAGCTGTCCATCTTAATTTTTAAAATTCCATGACAAATTGCCATTTTTTTTACATTTATTGATTTTATTCTATAGAATATAAAAAATAAGATGTAAGGAAGATATAATGATAGAAATGGCGACAGTGTTAGTGGCAACAGCAGTATTGATAATCATAGCATATGAGTTTTCATATACTGTCCAAAAAAGAGAGTGGGGAGAAAACTCTAAAAGTATTTTTTAGAGTTTGTCCTATAAATAAATTAAATACCGTAAATTTTGTAGTAAGCACTCATTCTTTTAGAAACTCTTTTTAAATAGTGCTTTGGCTCCTCATAACGTAAATCTCTCAAAAGCTTATTATAAACTTCATTAGGTGATTTTTTATTAATCAATGGTGCTGCTTTTTTCATATTATGATTTTTTGTAAATGCCCATGCTATGTTTCCAGCACCAGTGTTGTAAGCTGCAATAGTACAAAATAACTTAGTATCTTGATTTTTTATATCTTTTAAATACTTATAGTATAGTATATGAAGATAGGCAGTACCCATTTTAATATTATTTGAACTATTATATAAATAACTTCCAGATACTAATTTTTTCTTTTTATACAAATATTTGTATGTATCTATACCAGCAGTTTTTGGCACAATTTGCATTAGTCCATAAGCAGGTATATGTGATCTTGCTCTTGGATTGAAATTACTCTCTGTATGCATAATAGCAAAAATTAAAGCCATTGGAAGTTTTTGCAATCTAGCATTTTTCTTCACTTCATCATAGTAGATTCTTGATCTTTTAATCATTGTATCTTTTGGTAAATCGACTTTAACCGAATAGATTTTTGCATGTTTTATTTTTTGTGAGTTTTTAGTTTTTATATTTTCATTTTTAATATATTTATTTACATAATGTTTTACGCTTGATTGTGTAGGTTCTTTTTTAAATACAATAGTGGATAAAATTGGTTCTGCTTTTACATCTGAAATAACAACACCCTCAGGTTTTTTTATTTGTGCAATCTTTTTTTCTAAAGGATCTGTTTCTTGAACACTCTTTGTATCTATAGTTACAACTTTTGCCAGAGCTATTTGAAGTTTTTGTTTTGCCTCTTTGGGAGATGAAGCGATTGTTTCTATTGTAATAGTTTCTTTAGAAAAATCTACATCAGTTCTAGTTTTTTTATCTTGAGTATAAGATACCCATTTTTTTTTAGTAGAGATTTTTGGTTCATCCCAAAAAACGCCAAGTTCTTTTTTATAATCTTTATAGACTTTATCTTGTGCTTTTTGGTATGCATCAAACTCTTGTGTTTGACTTTTTTTATAAAAGCCAAACTGTTTTTTTTCTTTATTGAACTCTTGCATCTGTTGAGTCTTAAAGTCTTGAGCACTCTGTGCTAAAAGAGTTGAAGTTAGATAAGTAACAATGACTAATTTTTTAATCATATTTAGAAGTGCCCTTTTGGATCTGCATCAGTGAAATGGTCCCATTTTAATTTAGCGCCACCAAGAATATGAAAGTGTAAGTGTTTTACTTCTTGACCGCCATTATCTCCAATATTTGTAATTACTCTATAACCACTCTCTTGTATGTTTACTTCTTGTGCAACATTTTGAATGAATTCTGTCATGCCAGCCATAATCTTTGGAGTAACTTCATTGAAACTATCAACATGTACTTTTGGTATTGCTAATATATGAACAGGAGCTTTTGGATTAATATCGTGAAAAGCGATAAAATTATCATCTTCTAGAATAACATTTGAAGGTATTTCTTTATTTACTATTTTGCAAAATAAACACATTTTTTTTCCTTTTATATTTGTAGCTTATAGGTAAATTATAACACATAAATTTATAAATGAAGCTATATGTAAAATATATTTGACTATAATATATTTTAAAATTTAAGAGGGTTAAGCCCTGCAATTATGGAGACTCTATTGAAAGAGTGGTATGATAAAATAAAAGAAGCACAAAGTGTTGATAGCCTTGAAGAAATTCGCATTTGTGTGTTTGGAAAAAAAGGTGTTCTTGCAGCAGAATTTGCTAAAATGAAGACAGCACCCAATGAAGAAAAATCAAAAATAGCTAAGGACCTCAATACTCATAAAAGTTCACTTATGAATGAGATGACTTCAAGAAAAATAACTCTTCAAACACAAGAGTTAAAAGAAGCTATGAAAGCAGAAGCTATAGATGTTTCTATGTTTAGTGTTTCCTCAGAAGCTGGTGCTCTGCATCCAGTAATGGAAACAATGGATAGAATTGTAGAATATTTTAGCGCAATGAATTTTGCTGTGAAAACAGGTAATATGGTAGAAGATGATTTTAACAATTTTGAAGCTTTAAACCTACCAAAATATCATCCAGCAAGAGATATGCAAGATACTTTCTATTTTAAAGATGAGCTACTTTTGAGAACACATACGTCACCAGTTCAGATTAGAACAATGATGAATAATAAACCACCTATTCGTATGATAGCTCCAGGGGCCGTCTTTCGTCGTGATTATGACCTTACTCATACACCTATGTTTCATCAAGTAGAAGGACTTTTAGTTGATGAAGAAGGAAAAGTTTCTTTTGCTAACTTGAAATACATTTTAGAAGATTTTTTAAAATATATGTTTGGTGAGGTAGAAGTACGTTTTCGTCCATCATTTTTCCCTTTTACAGAACCATCAGCAGAAGTTGATATCTCTTGTGTATTTTGTAAGGGTAAGGGCTGTAGAGTATGTTCTAAAACAGGTTGGTTAGAAGTTTTAGGATGTGGAATAGTTGATCCAAATGTTTTTGAAGCAGTGAAGTACAAAAATGTAAGTGGATACGCTTTTGGTTTAGGTGTTGAGAGATTTGCGATGTTAATACATCATATTGGAGACCTTCGTTCACTATTTGAAGGCGATATTAAATTGTTGGAGCAGTTTCAATGATAGTTACCAGAAGTTGGTTAAATGAATGGATAGATCTAAGTGGTATAACTACTGAAGATTTAGCAAAAACATTCAATTCAATAGGTTTAGAAGTTGATCGTATTCATAGTTATGAAATTCCTAAAAAGATAATTGTAGGAAAGGTTTTAGAGTGTGAAAAACACCCAGATGCAGATAAATTAAACGTTTGTAAAGTTGATATTGGAACAAGCATTCGTCAGATTGTTTGTGGTGCTTCAAATGTTAGAGCAGGGCTAAATGTTGTAGTTGCTACAATTGGTGCTGTAATGCCAAGTGGTACAGTTATTAAACCTGTTAAACTTCGTGGTGTTGAGTCTGAGGGAATGATTTGTTCTGCAAGTGAAATTGGTATTGAAGATTGCCAAAGTGGAATCATGGAGTTAGACAAGAGTGTTGGTAAGTATAAGTTAGGTCAAGAAGTCTGCACTCTGCCTACTTTCGCTGATGATTTAATCGAGATAGAATTAACTGCTAATCGTGGTGATTGTTTAAGTATCAGAGGTGTTGCAAGAGATTTAAGTGCTGCATACGATAGACCTATCAAAGAGACTAATGTAAATGAAGATGAAGACAAAAGAGTAGGGATAGGGCGTATTTTAAGTCTTTCTTATGAAAATGGACTAGACGTTAATCTTCGCTACAGAGCAATAGACTTAAAGAACTTAAGTCTACCTTTTATAGTAAGACTTAGACTAGCACAAATAGAAGACTCTAGAGAAACAGACATAGAAGCACTTATGCTTTATGTAACTCATAGTAGCGGTGTAATTTTAAGAGCTTATAACTATGACTTTTTCTGCGCAGAGAATGAAAGTATGGCTAAGGTTGAACTTAAAAAAGATGATAATGGATATGCTTCTATAATGTCTAAAGAAAAAGCTTCAACAGTAGGAATTATTCAAGAAGATATTTCTAAAGTTACTTACGATGAGGGGAAAGTTTTATTAGAAGCTAGTTACATCCCGCCAGATATTATTTCTAAAAAGATGCAAGAGTCTAAGATAGACTCTGGTCCTATGTACTATAGAACATCTAGAGGAAGTGAACCTGAGTTAAATCAAGGTCTTAACTTCTGTCTAAACCTAATAGAGTCAAACTCTAAGTCATCAGTATTTGGTGGAAGTATCGATCTTTGTGATTCTTATGAAGACAAAGTTGTAACTGTTACAAAAAAAGAGATTGATGAGATAATTGGTGCAAAGATAAACAAGGTTAAAATAACTAAGATTCTTAGAAATCTAGGGTTTGGTACAACAAAATCTTCATCAGAAAACTTTGTGATTTCTGTACCTAGATTCCGTCATGACATCTCTCATAAACAAGATATAGTAGAAGAAATAGTTCGTTTAGTTGGAATTGATAATATCCCATCTAAACCTTTTGTTTTCTCAGAGTCTTCTAAGCTAGAAGATGATTATTTTGCATACAAAAAACGTAGCATCTATAGACATAAAGCAGCACATAGTGGCTTCTTTGAAAATGTAGCTTTTGTATTTGATGAGAAAAAAGTTCTTAATGGATATGGATTTAATACTACAAAAGAAGAGTTAGAACTATTAAATCCTATTGTTAATACATTTGATACTCTAAGACCAACACTAATGACAGGTCTTTTAAAAGCAGCATCTCAAAATATTAAAAATGGAATCTCATCAGTTAGACTTTTTGAAGTTGGTTCTGTTTTTAACCCTACGAGAGAAGAATCTTTAAAGATGGCTTTTCTTTTTAGTGGAGATACTCAAAAAGAAAATTTGGCAAATGCCGGAAAACCACCTAAGGTTGATTTTAATCTTTTTACGCAAAAAATTTCTGATGTTATTGGTGAATTTGAACTTCGTCAATATGAAACTTCGCATTCACTTTCTCATGTTTACCAATGTGCAGAGCTTTTACAAAATGGTGAAATAATCGGTGAGTTATTCCGTGTTCATCCAAGCGTAGAAGATAGTTATGGACTAGAAGCAACATATATGTGTGAATTAGATTTCCTAAAACTCTCTTATGGTTTAAAAGTTGCAAAAAAATCATCTAAATATCAAGCTTCTTTTAGAGATTTAAGTGTCATCATGCCAGAGGCAATGAGTTATGAAAAAGTTAAAGCTGTAATTCAAGCATCTGCTAGTGAAGAACTTATAAGGTTTTATCCTGTAGATAAGTACAGCGATGAGTCTTTGGGTGAAAATATGAGTCTTTCTATTCGTTTTGTTTTACAATCATTTGAGAAGACTTTAGAAGAAGATGATATTACTTCATCAATGGACGCAATTTTAAAATCTTTAAACAGTGAATTAGGAATCGGTCTACGATGAGTAGAGTAAAGGTAAGTAAAGCAGATAAGTTTTCTTTAAAACTTGATAATATAGCTCCAGATAAATCTATCTCACATCGTAGTGCTATGTTTGCAATGCTTGCTCACGGTACTAGTGAAATAACAAATTTCTTAAGAGCAGAAGATACTCTAAACTCTTTAGAGATTGTAAAAAACCTTGGTGCAACTATTGAAGATGATGGAGAAACTATTAAAATTTCTTCTGATGGTATAAAAGAACCGTTTGAAATACTTGATTGTGGTAACTCAGGAACAGGTATAAGACTTTTTTGTGGATTACTTAGTTCAGCTAATGGACATTTCGTTTTAACAGGTGATAAATACCTTCGTAAACGTCCTATGAAACGTGTTACCAATCCTCTTCGTGAAATAGGTGCAGTAATTGATGGAAGAGAAGATTCAAACTTAGCTCCGCTTAGTATTCGTGGAGCATCTCTTAAAGCATTTGATTATAAGAGTAAAATATCATCTGCTCAAGTTAAGTCTTGTATGATTTTAGCAGCTCTTCGTGCTAATGATGTATGTTCATATACAGAACCGGAATTATCTCGTGATCATACAGAAAGAATGTTAAAGGGAATGGGTGCTGATATAGTAGTAAAGGGTCTAAAAACCACAATTAAGCCTATGACAGAACTTCTTTCACCTCTTAGTATTAGAGTTCCTGCTGATCCATCTAGTGCATTCTTTTTTGCAGTTGCAGCTGCTATCATTCCAGATTCTAATATTATTTTAGAAGGTGTTACTCTTAATCCAACACGAATAGAAGCATTTAAAGCATTGGAGAGAATGGGTGCTAATATTAGTTATAAATTAACTGATAATAGATATGAACCTATTGGAGATATACATGTAAAATATGCTCCTCTTCATGCGATTACAGTAGAAGATAATATTTCATGGCTTATAGATGAACTTCCAGCACTTTCAATTGCATTTGCATGTGCTAAAGGCGAGTCTATAATTAAAAATGCAGAGGAACTTCGTGTAAAAGAGTCTGATAGAATTTCTACTGTTGTAGAGGGACTACGCTCTGCGGGTATAGAAGTACATGAATATAAAGATGGATATAAAGTTATAGGTGGCGAACTTAGTTGCGCAACAGTAGATAGTGATGGTGACCATAGAATAGCTATGAGTTTTATTATTGCAGGTATTAGATGTGGTATGGATGTAACTGATATAGATTGTATCAACACATCATTTCCAAACTTTTTTGAACTATTGCAAAAAATTACAAAAGTAGAATTTGATATTAGTGAAGAATAAAAATTTTAGCCCAGGGGCTTAGCTCTAGTGAGGGGAATTTGTCAAAGAATTCACTTCTTTGATCAAGGAGATAAATATGCATATAGAACTTGCTGAGAATTATGGATTTTGTTTTGGAGTAAAGAGAGCAATTAAAATAGCAGAAGAGAATAAAGACTCTTCTACTTATGGACCTCTTATTCATAATTCTAAAGAAATACAAAGACTAGAAAAAGATTTTAAAGTAGGTCTTACAAATGACCATAAAAGTTTTAAATCTGGTGAAAAAGCAATAGTTAGAACGCATGGAATACCCAAAGAAGAACTTCAAGAATTAAAAGACACTAAAGTAGATGTTGTAGATGCAACATGTCCATATGTAACTAAACCTCAAAAAATTTGTCAAGAGATGAGTGAAGCTGGTTACGATATAGTTATCTTTGGTGATGAAGCTCACCCTGAAATAAAAGGGGTTAAGAGTTACGCTACTTATGGAGCAATCGTTGTTACATGTTCTAAAGATTTAGAAGGAGTAAAGCTCAAGGAGAGAGTCGCCTTAGTTGCTCAAACAACAAGAAAAGTTGAAGATTATATGGAAGTTGCTAACTATCTTATTCCAAGGCATAAAGAAGTTAGAGTATTTAATACTATTTGTAATGCAACTTTTGAGAATCAAGAAGCAGTTAGAAAAATTTCTAAAAAAGCTGATGTAATGATTATTATTGGTGGGAAAAATTCATCAAATACCAAACAACTCTTTAGCATCTCAGATGACTATTGTCAAAGCAGCTATCATATAGAAGATGAAAATGATTTAGACTATGATTGGTTTAAAGAAAAAACTTTTTGTGGGATAAGTGCTGGTGCATCTACTCCTGACTGGATTATTCAAAATGTAGTCAACTCTATTGAAAAAAATGTCAATAAATAGCTTTTTTATTAACATCTAGCACTTCTGCCTATATATTAATACTAAAATCAACATTATTTAGATATAATCACGCAATTTTTATGTAACAAGAGGATAGGTAATGGCGTTCGATAACGAATCATTTGAAGAAGAAGAAAATTTTGCAGAGATGTTTGCAGCAACAGAGAAGCAGCAAGAATCAAGTCGCATCGTAGAGGGTGAGATTGTTGAGATTCAAGCAGACGAGAATAGAGCATTAGTTGGTGTTGGCGATAAGCTAGAAGGTATTGTTAACCTTGATGAAATCCGTGGTGAAGACGGTGAGTTAATGTTTAGTACTGGCGATAAGATTAAAGTAATGGTTATGGGATACTACAATGAGCGTCCTAAAATCTCTTATAAAAAAGTTTTAGAGCAACAAAAGACTATTGACTTTATTGAACTTCATAAAGAAGATTTCGAAGAAGTAATTATCGAAGGTATAATCACTAAGAAAAATCGTGGTGGTTATGTAGTAGAAGCTGATGATGTTTCTTTCTTTATGCCTCGTTCTTTAGCTGCTTTTAAAGATGGCGACGATGTTGTTGGTCGTAAGATCAAAGCACAAGTTGTTAAAGTTGATGCTGCTGAGAACTCAATCGTAGTTTCTCGTCGTAAATTATTTAACGAAGAGAGAAAGAAAAAGAAAGAAATCATTGACAAACTAATGGAAGATGATATTATTGTAGAAGGTACAATCAAAAAAATCACTAGCTACGGTATGTTCGTAGATGTTGGTGGTGTTGATGGTTTAGTTCACTACAATGAAATTAGCTACAAAGGTCCAGTTAATCCTTCAAAGCTTTACAAAGATGGTGACATTGTAACTGTTAAAGCAATTTCATATGACAAAGATAAAAGACATCTTTCTCTATCAATTAAAGCTGTTCAACCAGATCCATGGGCAGAAGTTGAAAGTGAATTAGATGAAGGTGACACAATTACTGTAACTGTTTCAAATATTGAAGCTTATGGTGTATTTGTTGATCTTGGAAATGATATCGAAGGTTTCTTGCATATTTCAGAAATCACTTGGAACAAAAATGTTAAAAATCCTAATGATTATTTAACTGTTGGTGAAGAGATTGATGTTGAAGTTATTGAAATTAATCCTAACACTCACAAGTTACGTGTTTCATTAAAGAGACTTTTACCAAAGCCATTTGATGAGTTTATTAAAAACTTTAAAGAAGGTGACGTAGTAACTGGTATAGTTACATCTCTTACTGACTTCGGTGCGTTTGTACGTGTTGGTTCAGTTGAAGGTCTATTACATAATCAAGATATCTCTTGGGACAAAAACACTAAGTGTAAAGACCTGCTTAAGTCTGGCGAAGAAGTTGAAGTTAAAATTGCTAAAATCAACGCTGAAGACCAAAAAATATCTTTAAACCGTAAAACTCTTTTAGAGAGCCCTATAGACAAATTTGCTACAAATAACAAAGTTAATTCTGTAGTAACTGGTACTATTCGTGATATCAAAGATTTTGGTGTATTCGTATCTTTAGAAGATGGTGTTGACGCACTTATCCGTGATGAAGATTTAACTCCACTAGTAAAAGAAGAGTTAGAAGCTGGTCAAGAAATTGAAGCTGCTATCGCTGTTATTGATACTCGTAGAGATCGTATCCGTTTATCTGTTAAAAAATTAGACTATATTAAAAATCAAGCACTATTAGAAGAGATTAATGATAATACATCAAACTCTCTAGGTGACTTAATAAAAGATAAATTCCAATAAGATGCAAAAAGTCTTAAAATGGTTCACTCCAGTCTTAGCACTTGGAGTTGCCATTTTTATTATCTTTTTCTTAATCTCAATAAATCCTTCACAAGAACTTGATTATGTTGAGCCGCTTGAGCACAAGAGTGCGGTTGTTCAGCAAAAATCAAAAGAAGTATGGTTAAATCATTTTTCTAAAACTCAAAGACTTGGATATTTTTATCCTGTAAATGAAGCTTACATAGAAATTGATTTAGTTGAGAAAATAACTAGTCATACTATTTATAAACTATCCGCCTCTCTTTTAGATCCATACCAACTTTTCTGCCTAAAAGAAGAGTTAAAACAACATAAGTTAAGATATTATCTCAAAAGAGATAAAAGCAATGTAGAATTGTTAATCTATTCAAAAAATATTAAAAAATTAAACTCTTTAGTTAGAGTCTTGAAAAATTATCAAATTTCAGCCAAAGTAGAGCTGTATAAAAAGGATGCATAATGAAAAAACATACAATCGTAGTTTGTGACCATATACACGAAGCTGGTTTAGAGATGCTTCGCAATGATGAAAATATTAATTTTACAATGGCAGCTGATGTTGATAAAACAGAACTTGTTGAAAAAATTATTCCAACTGCTGACGTAGCTATTACAAGAAGCTCAACAGATATTGATGATAACTTCATCAAAAATGCAACTAACATGAAAGCTATAGTTAGAGCAGGAGTTGGTGTTGATAATGTAAATATTCCTGGATGTTCTAAGGAAGGGATTATTGTTATGAATGTTCCAACTGCGAACACAATAGCTGCAGTTGAACTTACAATGACACATATGCTTTCTTGTATGAGAATGTTCCCATACTCTCATGACCATCTTAAAAACCAAAGAATCTGGAAAAGAGAGAAATGGTATGGACATGAGATGAAGGGTAAGAAACTTGGTGTTATCGGTTTTGGTAATATTGGAAGTCGTGTTGCTAAACGTGCTCAATCTTTTGAAATGGATATAGTTGCTTATGATCCTTACATACATCCATCAAAAGTTACTGATCTTGATATGACTTATGCTAAAGATTTTGCAGATATTTTAGCTTGTGATATTATTACAATTCACACTCCTAAAAATCAAGAAACTCTTAATATTATAGACGCAGCTGAAATAGCTCAGATGAAAGACGGTGTAGTTTTAGTTAACTGTGCAAGAGGTGGTCTTATAAATGAAGAAGCACTTTACGATGGTCTTAAATCTGAAAAAATCCGTTTTGCTGGTCTTGATGTATTTAATAAAGAACCAGCTATTGATCACCCATTATTAGACTTAGATAATATTATTGTGTCTCCTCACTTAGGGGCTAACACACATGAATCTCAGTATAATATTGGTACTCAAGCTGCTCAAAATGCAATTGAAGCTGCTAAGGGCATTTCATTTGCTCATGCGATGAATCTACCAATTGATGAAAGTAAAATTCCATCATTTGTAAAACCATTTTTAGAAATGGGACAAAAAATAGGTTTCTTAGCATCTCAAATTAATAAATCTCAAATCCTAGCTATTAAAGTTAGTGGTCAAGGTGATATTGCTGAGTATGTTGAATCTTTATCAACTTTTGTAGCTGTTGGTTCTATGAGTCAAAGCTCTAGTGATACTATTAACTATGTTAATGCTGAATTTGTAGCTAAAGAAAAAGGTATTAAAATTGAATCAGAAGCTCTTTGTGACTCTTCTGTATTTAAAAATCTTATTACTGTAAAACTTACTACTGCTGAAGGTACAACAACTATTAGTGCTACAATTTTTGATGATTCTATAAAACGTATCGTTGCTATTGATGGCTTTGATATTGAAGTAGCGCTTGCAGGTGATATGATCTTATTTAAAAATAGTGATGTTCCTGGAGTTATTGGTAGTATAGGTTCTGCATTAGCTAACAATAATGTTAATATTGCAGACTTTTC
>NZ_JADGFC010000150.1 GCF_016744025.1 Sulfurimonas sp. | reverse complement strand
TGTAAGAGTAGGAGCTATTTGGAATGACACTAGTGAGGGTGGATTAGCCTACAAAAGAGGTCACATAGAATCGCCAGTATTCCCTGGAGGAAAAATGTATTTTGCCATCTTTGAAGCAAAACCTTTTGATGGAGAAGATTCAGCAAGCATTACGTGGACACATGAAGTAGTATGGTCACCTCCTAAAGAAAAAGATGAAAATGAGAACTCAGAAAAACAAGCTCCACCACAGCACAACTACGAAGAAAATATAGATGAAGATGAAATACCTTTTTAAAGAAATAAAAGAAAAACTAACTCTCTTAACTGATTTAAGAAGTGAGATAAGAGAGCTTATGAGTCAAGTACTCCAAGATGAGTAGCTGAAGACTTATCACAAATTAAAAGAGATAGATAAAAAACTAAAGGAGATACTGTGAAAACAAGTAAAAATCTAAATACATTAGAGTGGGATACATTCCTGAATGAAATATTAGAAAATAAAGAAGACATACAAAAGCTAGAGACTTTTTTGGGAGCTGCACTTTTAAAAAGAAATATGAATAAATTTTTATTCCTTTTAGAAGAAGAAGATGGTCCAGAAAATTGTGTTAATGGTATAAAATTGTTATTAGATTGTATCACGAGATTGTTTGACTCCAATAAAGTATCAAGAACTTTAATTGAAAGTCCTTTTCATTTTGCAGATTTGATTAATAAAGATATATATATTTCTGCACCTCCATCATATGGAGAAAATTATTTATATATAACGCTAAAACAAATCATTTGTAAAGATGATGTGGTTATTGACATAAAAAACAAAGAAAACTTGAAAATTACAAAAGGTAAAGATTTGCCTATGGTAATCCTTTTTAATGATGAACCTATACATATTTATGAAAATGATGAAGGCATGAAAAGAAAAATGGAAACAATATCTATTTTTAACACGCTTCATAGAAAAAATTATAAAAAATATTTGAAAGACATGACTTTTTTTTATAAAGAAAAAGAAGCTATTAAAACAAAACTAATATCAATGTTTAAAAACTAAAGGAGATTATATGTTAGCCCCATGTGAAGGTGGAAAATGCACCAAGAAAGACAACTGTAGAAGATACACAGAATTAAAAAGCAGCTTCAAGTTTAAAAGCAAAATTTGCATAGCCTTTGGACATGATCTTTATAAGCCAAAGAAAAAAAGTAAAACAAATGTAACAGGTATGAGAAAAGTAAAAATGATGAGGAGAAGTTATGCAAACGTTTAAAGAGTTAGAAAAAATAATAAAGTATCACAATTTTGGAATAGACCATGCAAGTGACTTAATGAGAAAACTTGTATGGGAAGACCCAAGTATTATGAAAATAACAGATGAATTAACAAAAACTAATCCAGAAATGATGCTAGTTCCTCATCCACATACATCTACTTTTGGATTATGTAGAAAATATAAAAAAGACTTTATAGACTACGCCACTTTTGATATAGATGGTGTAAAAATAAACGAAGAACATATAGACGAATTTCCAGAGTTAAAAGAGTTGATTTTAAAAGCAGAAGAAATACTAAGTAAATTTATGAAAAAGGGTGAAAAATGTTAGTTTATGATTGTGAAATAGTAAAGATGATACCAAACAAAAAAGAAGAGCCAATACCAAATATAAAATATTGTAAAGGCTGGGGAGATTTTGAAGGTATGGAAATAAGTGTCATATGTGTTTACGACTATATAGACAATATGTACAGAGTTTTTATGAAAGACAACCTCAGTGAGCTTCAAGAACTTATTTATAAAAGAGAGGTAATGGTTGGTTTTAATTCCATTGGTTTTGATAACAAACTTTGTAAAGCTCATGGATTAGACTTATCAAAAATCCAACACTATGACCTTATGCTTGAAATAGCCAGAGAAGTAAACCCAACAGATAAACCTACACCATCTTTTAGAGGTTGTGGACTCAAAGCTTGTTGTCAAGCAAACTTTGATGATATAGACAAAAACGGAGATGGAGCATTAGCACCACTTCTATGGCAACAAAAACAATATGGAAAAGTTGTAGATTATTGCCTAAATGATGTAAAAATGACCAAAGCACTACTAGATAAAGTTATGAATGAATCAATATGTAGCCCAAAAGATGGAAGTGAATTAAAAATTGAAATATTTCAAGAGATGAAACAATACAAAACTTATAAAAGGATTTAGTGATGTTAACAGTAAGAGAAGCACAACACAAAATTTGTCCTTTTATAAGTATGCCTATGTCAGTAGATAGAAGAGGTTATAGAACTAATAATACTTTTTGTATAGCATATGATTGTATGGCATGGGTAACAACTCAAACCCATGAGCAGATAGAAAACAAGCCTGAATCTAATGGTAATAAAGATGTGTGTATGTCAAGGTTTAGAGATGGAAAAGAACTATCGAAACAAGATCAAATAGGTTTTTGTAAAAGATTATCAAGATGAGTAATGAACGACTTTAAATACACCTCATGCGACAACACTACATGTAAAGAACATCTAAACTGTAAAAGGTACAAGATGTTCACCATGGGAGCCACAGACACAAAAAAAGGAAGCGGAAACGCCAAAGAAGAATGCGAAAGATTTTTAGCACTAAAGAGTAAATGATTATGAAAAATAAAATGTATCAATTAACTTTTTTTGATAAATGGTACGACAATTATATTGGTAAGACTATGTATTGTAATTATAAAAATTCTTGCTATAAAAAAATCTCTAATTTTGAGTTTAATTTAGATTCTTTATATCCTAATCATATTTATATAAGTTTTGAGGATATAAGTTTTAGGCAGATTTTTACATGTCAACAACATTTTTTAAATTGGTTTGATCAACTCTCAAAGGAGTGTAGTTAAATGAAATATTTACTAAGCCTAAGTGGAGGAAAAGATAGTACTGCTTGTCTACTATGGGCATTGGATACTCTACCAAAAGAGGACATAATCCCATACTACATAGATACCAAATGGGAACACGACGATGTTTATAAATATCTTGATTATTTAGAAGAAAAATTAGAGATTAAAATAACTAGATTAGAGAGTGAGGGGATGGAAGCATTGAGCATAAGAAAAAAGTGTATGCCAAATAGTGTGATGAGATTTTGTACTGAAAATCTAAAAGTAAAGCCAGCACTTGAGTTTTATAAAACAATTAAAGATGATTTTATCAACATTGTTGGAGTTCGCAGAGAAGAGAGTAAAAAAAGAGCTAATACTGAAAGCTTTACTATTTCTCAAGATGGTATAAAAACTTTATTCCCAGTGGCTTATTGGACTACTCAACGAGTTTTTGATTATCATAAAGAACATAATATTGAAGTAAACCCACTTTACAAGAGAGGTTTTTCAAGAGTTGGTTGTTATCCTTGCATCTATGCGAGAAAGCACGAACTTCAAAATATGGAGCCAAAATATAAAACAAGATTAAGAAATCTTGAAAAAAAAATAGGAGAGATAACTGCTAAAGCTGGTTTTGACCCCAAAAAAGCAACTTTTTTTCCACCAAAAAAAGACAAATATTTAAGAGATGGATTAGATTTGAAATTTGACGAGAACTACTGCGTAAATCAGTATGGAATTTGTGAGTAAAGGAAAATAATGTTACTAGATCAAATAAACACTAAACTAGAAGAAATACTAAAAATACACAAAGCTCTCCCTACTTGGGTACCACTCTCAAAGCATTTTGCCCAAGAGTGTGGTTACAAAACTATGGACGGTTTACGTAAATGGTGTATGAATCATTTTAGCCCTGATGAGTTCCAAAAACTAGGCAACCACTGGCATATACATGTAACTGTTTTACATAAGTGTAAAAGAAAAGTAGTATAATGAATACGCCAATGGCTGACGGAAGGAAATAACTTGGCACGAGTAATAACAAATACTCACAACATAATTGTCCTGGACAAAACCGTAAAAGGCAAACGTCACAGACTCTCAACAGGAGTCAAAGCAGACAGACGTTCACTTAAATGGTATGAGAAAAACAGCGATGATGAGTTTCACAAACTCTACAATCAAAAGTTTAGTATCTCAACATTTAAAACCATATCTTTTAAAGAATATGGAGAGAACATAATCCGCATAACAGGACAAAACCGAAATGAGTTTTCACAACGAGAAGAAGAGATTCGTTTTAAAAAGCTTTGTGGTTATTTTGGGGATATTGATATATCGGATATAAGAGCCTCACTACTTGCTCAATGGCAAGATGAGTGTGGACTTGCTCCCAAGACTATAAGAAACTATAGGAGCACGCTCAACACCATTTTAGAGATGGCTATGTATGACGAGATTATATCAAAAAACCCATTACATGTAGTTAAAGTTCCAATGTCAGAGCCAAGAGAGGTGTTTGTTTTCAATACAGACGAGATAGAAAAACTGATAAGAGTAGCTACTAATCAGTTTAAAAACATATTGCAATTCAATTTTTTTGCAGGACTTAGAGGAAGTGAGCTTATAGCTCTTCGCTGGAATGATATAGACTTCGATAACAAAACTATTAGAGTAGATACCAGGATCAGAGAAGGGAAAGAAGACGTAACAAAATCAAAGAGAATTCGCATCTTGGATATGTTACCTCAAGCTGAAAAAGCTCTAAGACAACAACAAAAGAGGACAGGATTAAAAGAGCATGTTTTTATTACACAATATGGAACTGTTTACAAAAAGCCTAATCAGTTAAATGTAAAGTTTCAAGAGCTATGTATGGTTGCAAATTTAAAAGTAGGAACTTTTAAAACAACTAGGAAAAGTTATAATACGTTGCTAAAACAGTATGGAATGCCACAAGATTGGATTTTAGACCAATTAGGTCATACAGAAGATGCAGTAAATCGTGAGCACTATACTGGAAAAATCAAAGCTGACTTATCAAAAGTTGGCACAGTATTGGCACACTTATAACAAAAAACGCTGAGAAGTTCTAGTAGTAGGGGATAAAATGGTGTCAAGAGAGGGACTCGAACCCTCGACCTCCGGCTTATGAGACCAGCGCTCTAACCAGCTGAGCTACCTTGACACTTTTATGAGGTCGAAA
>NZ_JADGFC010000149.1 GCF_016744025.1 Sulfurimonas sp. | reverse complement strand
GGTTTGAGTAAAAGCTTGAAGTTAAATTTAGTAGATTATTATTTGGTCAATTATCAAAAAAAGCGAGTTTTTAAACCCCCGTTTTTTTAATTAAGTCATTATTTATATAACTCTTCTATACAACTGCTAAAAATCTTTTCACCCCATAAACCTTTTTTATCTATTTTTGCTCTTTTTTGAGCAAGAGTAAAATAACTTTCAAATTCTTCATCTTTGAACTTAGGTTTTAAAACAGCTAGACCCTCAACAAGAAGAAGTTCTGAAAGAGTCATTTGTCCTCTTGCATACAAAATGCATTGAGTATTTTTAATCTCTACATGATACTCTTGTCTATTTTCCAATAACGAATCAGCATAATATTCTAGTTTTGGATTTTTTTTATAAAACTTAACTATTTCATTTCTACAAACAGATCCTACTTTAGAACTATTATAAAGCTTTTCAAGAGTCAATAATCCATATGCTCTACACTCAAATGTATATTTTCCCATTGTAAAATTTTGTACTTCATTTGACACCGTATTATTTAATATTGCTAAAACAGGTTCTTTCGCATCTAGCGATAAACTAAGCAATATGTAAAACATAAAAATATTTATTTTTTTTAGCATATATAATCTTAACATGTTATAATTAAAAATTCTGAATAAATTTTAAGGTATACCGCTATATGAATGATTTTCAACTCAAACTTATACTTAGCATATTAGGTGGTGTAGTATTTTCATTTGTATTTATTCTGCTTGCTTTTGCTCTTCCACTTGAAAATAAAAAACATGCAATTATAAAAAAACCAAAGGGTGTATTAGAAAAAGTTTCATTTTCTGCTAGAAAAAATAATAAATAATAAAAAAAGAAGACGAAAACGAAGAATTATATGAGTGCTAGATATGCACTCATATAAAATAGATTATAATGCTTTAGAAATAATTCTATTTAATCTTGCAATAAATCCTGCTGTATCATCAAGTTCAATACCATCAAATAGTTTTGCCTGATCAAATAAAACGTGAGCTGCATCGTTTATAAGATTTTGATCAGTTGCATCTTTAAGTTTTACTATTAGTTCATGCTTAGGATTAATTTGTAAAATAGGAGCTGGTGCAGGAGCGCCACTGTCTTGTCCCATTTGTTTCATCATTTGAGCCATCATATAAGCTGGATCTTCTTTATCTTCTTTTAGTTTAACTGGAGAATCAACTAAGTCTGAAGTTGTTTCTACTGATTTAACATTATCACCAAGTGCTTTTTTGAACTCTTTTGCTAGACCTTCATAAGTTTTAGCAACTTCTTCTTCAGCTTTTTTCTCTTCTTCACTCTCTTCGAACTTAGCATCTGCAACTGCTACAAGTTTGTACTCTTTATAATCAGTTACCATTGGGAAGATGATAGTATCAACTTCTTCATTTAAAACTAAAACATCAATACCTTTAGCTTTAAATCTCTCTAGTGCAGGAGAAGATTTTAGCATTGAAAGTGAAGTCTTACCAGCGATATAATAAATTTCTTTTTTCTCTGCATCTACATTTTTAACAAAATCTTCAAACATTACTGTTTCTGATGAGTTAAGAGTATTTAACTTCATTAGTTCTAAGATTTTCTCACGGTTACCCATGTCACTGTAAAGACCTTCTTTAAGTACATTTCCAAATTCAGTAAAGAATTCTTCATATTTAACAGGATTTTTCTTAGCCATTTTAGCAAGCTCTGAAAGTACTTTTTTAACAGATGAGTTTTTGATTTTGTTCATTATTGCATTAGACTGTAAAATCTCACGAGATACATTAAGTGGTAAGTCTTTAGAGTCAATTACACCACGTAAAAATCTTAAGTAAGTTGGCATTAATTCTTTTTCATCATCAGTAATAAATACACGGTTGATGTAAAGTTTGATACCAGTTTGGTAATCTACTCTAAACATGTCCATAGGAGCTTTTGATGGAATGTAAAATAATGTAGTATATTCTATTGCACCCTCAGCTTTGTTATGCATCCATGTTAATGGTTCTTCTGATGAATGAGCGATTGAAGAGTAAAAATCTTTATATTCTTCTTCTTTTATTTCACCTTTAGCGATTGTCCAAAGTGCATTTGCACGGTTAATTTGCTCGTTTTCTATCTCAGTTTTTGAAGGCTCAGTCTCTTTACCATCATCATCTGTAACAGCAGGAATATGCTTTTCTTTATCCATAAAAATAGCAAATGGGATGTGGTTAGAATATTTTTTGATAATAGTTTCTATTCTATGTGTTTCTAAAAATTCATCTTCATCATCTTTTAGATGCATAACAATTGTAGTACCATGACCATCTTGAGTTGTATCTTCAATATCAAACTCACCGTCCCCTGCACTAGTCCATAATAAAGCTTTTTCTTCACCCGCTTTTTTAGTTGTAACTTCTACTTTATCTGCAACCATAAAACAAGCATAAAAACCAACACCAAATTGACCAATAAGGTTAGAATCTGCTTTTTGATCACCAGTAAGATTTTCTAAGAATGCTTTAGTACCAGACTTAGCAATAGTACCAAGGTTATTCATCAAGTCTTCTTCGTTCATACCGATACCAGAATCTTTGATAGTAAGAGTTTTAGCTTCTTTATTAGCAACTATATCTATACGAGGTGAAAAAGTAACATCTTTGTACTTTTCATCAGTTAAAACTAACATGTTTAATTTATCTAGTGCATCTGAAGCATTTGAAACCAACTCACGAATGAATATTTCTTTGTTTGAATAAAGTGAGTGAATCATTAAGTTTAATATTTGATTTGCTTCTGTTTGAAATTGATGTTTTGCCATTTTTAATGTCCTAATATGTAATATTTTCTTAGTTTATCGAAAAAAAGTTAATAAAAGCAAGTTCCATCAACTTATCTTAGTCTACTAGACTCATATAAGTTTAGTCATATCCTAGTTAATCTAATTTAGATATAATTTTCTGGCTAATAAACAGAGGTTATACATGGAAAACGATTTTATAGAAATGATGGAACCAACACCGAAACTTCTTTCTAAAAAATGTAAATTAATTTCTTTCTTAATAAGAATCTTTTTACAATTTTCTATATACATAATTGCTCTTATAGTTTGGCTGATATATGACTACTTCATTGCTATAGCTACTCTACTTCTTAGTTTTATCATTATGGGAATACTTCGCTCAAAAATCAGAAATAGTGTTATCCCATCTAAACAAAGAGAATTTCAGTATAGCGATCAAGGCATAGCAGATTGGTATACAGCAAAAGAAATTTGCAATGATGAACTCGAGCAAAAATTAGAAAAAATATAAAATTATGTTTATAAGAAAATTAGAATTAATATTTTTAGGTGTAATTGTTATTGCCATAATTGTGCTTGGAAATAACTATTACAATAATTATACTTTTAGAACAAATGAAATACCACAGAGTTATAAACAAAGAATAATAGATAAAGAGCAAGAAATTCTTCAACTAATGCAACGTCACTATAACTTTTCTTTTAAAGTTCCTCTCATCGTTACAGATAAATTCAAAGAGAGATTATACGGAATTACTGCTTATAAAAATGGAGAAATAAAAATATATCTAAACAAAAATGTAATGCAAGAGAGTATGGATTATATGGTTGATAGTGTTATATCGCATGAATATGCACATGCTCTTATTTTTAAATTAGGTAAAAGAGAGAGAGAGGAAAAGATGGACACTCCAAAGAGTGGCAAGAAGCTTGCGGAAAACTTGGTGGTATTAATTGCGAGCAATATATAAATAGCCAGGATGTAGTTATGGGTAAATTACCTTTTAATAATGGAAAATAGAATGGACTATGATTTTGAAGAAGATGCAGAACCTACTTGGCTGACAAAACAGCGCGAAGATGCCTTCCTTACTGAAAAAGCTTATGCAAAAAATGAAAAAATAGTCTATAAAAAAGGCGATCAAGTAGGAAATTTCTTATTTGTACAATACAACAAGTATAAAAATCGTGCTACATTTGAGTGCCAAGAGTGTAGTAGAAAATTCACTTACAACATCTACTCAATCAAAAATAAAAAACGTTGCAAATGGTATAAATTTCACGATAAAAAATTATAACTTTTTAAGTTATCCATCTCTTCACTAATATTCATTATTTATTTTATTTTTTCATATAAAGTCACTTTTAGGTCATTTAAAATGTATAAACTTCTTTATTAAATAAAAATAGATAAGACACATAATGAAATTAGGTTTTAAACAAAAAATATTATTTTTCTCCGGGGTATTATTAACTCTATCACTTTTAGTTTTTGCTATTGTAAGTTACAGTGCAATGAAAGAAACACTAGTTAAAGAACTAGAGTATAAACAATTAGCAGAGACTAAAACACTTAGCTTAGACATAGAGTCTTGGCTCAACTCTAAACTGACTATAACAAAAGCACTCTCACATAACTTGGCCAAATTAACTCTAATTACTAAAGAAAATAGTATTTCTTCACTGAGTCTTGCAAAAAATGCGATAAAGGCAAGTTATATGTATGCAGGTCTTGATGATGGGACTATGATATATGCAAGTGGTAAAGCAAAGAAAGAGGGTTATGATCCAAGAGTCAGACCATGGTACAAAGATGCTATAAGAAAAAATGGCCCTGTTCTTACTGATATTTACATAAGTTCTAGTTCTAAAGAGCCTACAATATCTGGAGCTATTCCTATTTTCATAAATAATCAAGCAAAGGGTGTAACAGCATTTGATTTAAGTATAAGAACTATTATGGATAAAGTGTATTCAACTAAATTTGAAGGTGGATATGCTTTTGTAATAGATAAAAATGGAAAATTTATAATGCACCCAAGCCAAGAATTTATGGGAAAAACAATTTACTCTATAGATAAATCATTGCAAGATTTAGAAAAAAAGATATTAGCTACAAAAAGTGGTGTATATGAGTATAACTATAAAGGAGAAAATAAATTTTTAACTTTTATTAAAATAAACAATGGATGGACTATAATGGTTCCCTTTTTCAAGACCAGTAAAACAAGTTTTCTTATTTCACCTCTTTACGATACCAGTGGTAACAGTTTTTGTCTCCTAGGGTCTA
>NZ_JADGFC010000013.1 GCF_016744025.1 Sulfurimonas sp. | reverse complement strand
AAATAGTATAAAAAGCATACTTATAAGTGGTGAAAAGAGTTGATAAAAACTAAAAATATCAAAAACAAAATGAACTACAGGAAGCATCAAAAAATAAATGTGAGGGTGTGTTGAAAATGTGAGTGTGTAAAATTTGCGGATTTATTCTTTTTGGTTCGGTTTTGTGGGGGTTTGTGGGGGTTTTGGTTGTCGGTTGTAGAAAGGTTAGTGGTTAGTTTTTTACATCGTTGATTGGTTTGTGTCTATTTTTTCTAAAAATACTTGAAATTTTATTCTTTGTAAACTTACTGCTATTACTATATGTTGGGCTTTTTAAGCATCTTTATAATGGAAATAAAATTGGAAAAATTGCCCAGTTTTTAGTTGAGGTAAAACGGTTGTAAAGTTGTGCAATACAACCTAAGCAATACAACCAATACAACTTTCGTAAGTAAACTAATTAATTGCTCCTAAAAAGTAAGTATCTAAATAAGAATTATAGTTAATTTGAAATATCGTAAAGTTTATTTGTTATCGCATCTACTTTTACTGACATACTATTACTAACAACACAACCCAAAGCATTTGTACCCTTAAATGTCGTTCTAACTTGCATGTGAGGTCTATCAGCTCCATAATAAACAAAATTGATTTTTGTATTTTCATGTTCATATGAATTTGAGTTAGTCATAATAGTTTTAATATAGTCCTCAAAAGGTTTATAGCTACCATCCCAAGGGCTAATATCTTTCATTAATTTTGCTGTATTATAGTATTGCTTCATTTGATGATTGTCTGCTTTTTCATAGTCTATATAACACCAATCTAGCATTTTATTAATTGTTAACTTTTCATCTTTTTCCCAAATGAGTTGTCCTAAGCAATTATAGAAGCTTTTACCATATGATTCTGAAATTTGTTTACTTTGAACGTAATCTTTTGATATATTTTCCAATCTTTGAAGTGATAATGATTGTGCCTCTTTATTTGTTTTTTCTAAGAAATTAGTTTCTTTAGTTGTAGAAAAAATAAAAAAAACTATTATTAATAGTGATACAACTGCTATAGTTATTTTTTTATTTTTCTCTTTTTTTATAATTTTTTCATCAACTTCAAATATAGCTATTGACTTAGTGATACCATCATCTATATATTCAATAAATTTATAATCTTTTTTTAAATATTTTGTTTTGATTTTTTCTAAGTCTTTTAATCTCTGTGCTTGTGTAAAACCAGAAACTTGAATGTTTTTCTTTATCATTTATTCTTCCTTCTTTTTATACTTATGATATTCTTTAATTTTATACTTCAATAAGCTAGCTGCATTACTTTTCATATCAAATGATTTATTCTCTGTACTATCAACAAAACCAAAATGAATCTTTCCACTATTATCTACTTCTATACTATCGGGATTTATTTTTTCATATAAATAAGAAATATCCCCTTTCGTAACTTCATCTTCTTTTATATACACCATATCAAAAAATCTAATATATAATTTACCATGTAACCAATATGCTCCTATTAGCAATGCTAAATAAATTGGAAATATCATCGCAAATGAAAATCTAAACATATTAAATATAGTTAACAAGGATAAAGAAATAACTACAAAAGAATAAAAAAAGAATTGATTAAAAAATGGTGTCTTTATGAGACCTATTTTAAAAAAAGGTTCTATTCTCCTTTGTTTTACTACGTCTTTATTTTCATTTTTAACATTGATTATATTTATTGTATCTATATTGTGAATTTTATCCCCTATATGACTATTATTTCCATCAATCGTGTAATTATCATTTCCTTTAACATCAGCCATCTTCTACCTTTTTAAATTTTATCAAAGTGTCCTACAACACGACCTATTATTTTGCATAATTCAAACTCATTTTTTTCTATTGGTATATCATCATATTCTTTATTATCACTTATTAGTGTAACTTTACCACTAATAGGATTATGATTTATTCTTTTTACCAATACACTGTTATTACAAGAAATGACATATATACCACCATCTTTTATATACATGTTTTCATTTTCAAAAGGGTTTATCATCAGTAACTCACCTTCTTTAAAAGTAGGTTCCATTGAATTACCTATAGCATTAATAATATGAAGATTTTTAAAAGATACCAATCCAAAATGTCTTTGTAAAAAGTTTTTATCAAAACTCATAGGGTGAGGTGCTTCATCATAGTTGATTGCACCATGACCAGCTGATGCATATGTATTTTCTAAATATGGAATACTTACTATCTCTGTAAAATTTTCTTTTTTCTTTTTTTTCTTAGCATTAAATGAATGATTAATACTGCTACCTTTACCGCTCACTGTTACATTATCATTTCCTAAAACAATAGTACTGTCATTTTCCTCTTTTAAAAACATTTCTCCTTTCCCTGTTAGGAGCCAATCATAAGAAATACTTTCTTTTTGTACTATTTTATGTAGTTTTTCATAAGGAATACTATCTCTTTTTATCCAAGTACTCACTGTATTATAGTTAATATTTATTTTTTCAGATAATTTTCTATTATTCGAAACCCCATAAAATAGGCATAATCTATTCAATATCTCTTTTATATTTTCCATTTGAACCTCTTTTGTTAAATAAAACTTTCATTTTGGCTTGACAATACTTTCATTTTGTACTACAATTCATTATTGTTATTCATTATTACAAGAATAATTATAGCATAAACGAAAATATTTTGTTTTATGTTCTTTAAATTTTTAGCTAGAAATCACGCAAACGAATAACTGTGAAGTTATGTTGTCTAGTTTAATGGTAATCCCGAAGTAGGACTGTGATATAGGGGAATTCATATTTAATAAAAAGCTTTACATATAAGGTTTTTTACTAAATATGAAAGGAATGAATTGTGAGTGAAAATAGAGAAAATCAAAAATATTTTGAGGGTAAAAATTGTAACTTAGTTTTAGATTTAGTTGAAAATTATTATGAGCTTTCTTTTGAAGATTTAAATGGAGACACTGAGGTCATAAATACATTTGACAAAGAGGATAAGGCTATGCAAGCCTTCAATAAAACCAAGGAGTATATCGGATGAAAAATAGTGTATTTCAATTGATAGTCAATATGGCAAAAGATATACAAAAGTATAAAAAAGCTTATGAGAGGGAGAAAAAGAAAAGAGAAGAGCTTGAGGAAATAATGTTTAATGATGCTTGTAACAGGCTACGAGGAAATAATTTATATGGATGAGATAATACAAATTATAGTTGTATTTATATCTCAAATGTTATTAATATTTTTTAAGCATGTTGGTATACGAGTGATAGTTAAAGAGCAGATTATCAAGTCTATGTTTATTACATTTTTGATTCAAAGTTCTTGGTTAGTTAGTTCAGCAATTGGTATAAGTGCATTTATGAAAGGCAACTATATAGTAGTTACTTTTTATTTAATTGCAGGAGTTGTTGGTACTTACTTAAATTTTAAAATAAAGGTTTGATATGGGAACAAAAATAAGAGATATGAGTTTGAGAGAGAGGTTTGAGGGGCGGTTTTTGATAAAAAGTAAATATGCCAAGGCTTGTAGAGCTGACCCTAAAATACTGCATCAAGTTCTTGATTTGAAAGGTGATGGAACTAAGAGAGATGGGGCTACAAGAAGAGTTATAGTACAACTTAAAAATGATGGCATATGGATAGGCAAGTTACCGTGGGAGAAATAAGGTGGAGCTTACACAAAAAAAACTGATAGAGTTACTAGATACTAGCCAGCAAGCTTCATCAAAAGCTTTAAAGAATATAACATTTGAACTCAAAGAAGTTAAAAACTCATCAAAAAAAGTTAAACACTACCAACTAAAAGACTTACCACAAAGATACCAAGACAAACTAAAAGAGCAAGGTATCAAAGCTGAAGAAAAAATAGAACAAACTACTAACATATCAAGAGCAACTTTTACACAAAAGTATCTTTTAGCTACTCCTGTTAAACAAAAGCTTGCAGTTCTAAAATGTAAACTCATAGAGTTCTACATGAAAAGAAATGATAGTTTAAATGTTCAAAATTGGTTGGAACTTACTTTAAAAAATAGTTTAGAATTTGATGAGCTAGGTCATGTGAGTGTTAAACAACTTTATGATTGGTATAAAAAGTATCGTGATACTAAAGCAAAAGGTACTAATGTAGTTGAAGCTTTTATAGATAGTAGAGGTGCAAGAAGAGGTGTTAAAGCTCTAAGTGAAGAACAAAAAGAGGTATCGGAAAGATACTTTTTAAAATCTAATAGACCTGTTATGCGTGAAGTATATAGAAACATGTGTCATGGTTTTGGTGAGAGTATGCCTAGTTATGATGTACTTAATAACTACTACAAAGAGTGGAAAAGACTAAACCCTCTTCTATATGAGTTTAGTAAGTCACCTGATAGTGCTAAAAACAAGTACTTAGCAGCATATGGAAATATGAGTGCAAAAGCTAAGTATAGGAATCAATATTGGGAGCTTGACTCTACTCCAGCTGATGTTATATGCAACGATGGAAAAAGATATGCAATCATTGCTGCTCTTGATATACATACAAGAAGAGTTATATTTCATATGAGTGAGACTTCAAGTTCTTACTCAATAAGCCAACTTCTTAGAAAAGCCATACTAAAACTTGGTATTCCTGAAAATGTAGTTATTGACAACGGTAAGGATTATACTTCAAATCACTTTGAAAGTATGTGCTTAAACCTTGGTATCAATATGGTAATTGTACCTCCATTTAGTGGAGAGTGCAAGCCTCATGTAGAAAGAGTTTTTGGAACTTTATCAAGAGAACTATTTGAACAAATACCAGGATACATTGGTCACAATGTAGCACAGCGTTCTGAAATACAAGCAAGAAAAAGCTTTAGTGAAAAAATAAAGTCTCAAGAGAAGTGGAGAGAAGAACAAAAGTTAAAAAGTGATGAAGAGAAAAAAGCTTGGAGAGATGCATGGAAGCTCAAAAAAGAGAACATAGGCTTAGAGCTAAACTTAGCTTTGAGTGCTGATGAACTTGCAATGTGGATTGACAACTGGAACTTGAAAATGTATGAACAAAGAGTTCATAGTGGTATAAAAACGAGCCCAATCAATAAGTGGAATTCTTGTAACTCTATAGTCAAATCCATACCTGATAAAAGAATGCTGGATCTACTCCTAGGTGAGAGTGTCATAAGAAGAGTTGGTAAGAAAGGCATTGCATATGATGGTTGCCAATACGCTCATCTTGAACTTATAGAGTATACAGGTCAATATGTACACATAATGGCTCCTGAAGATATGGGTTTCGTTTTAGTTTATAACGAAAAGATGGAGTTTATCTGTATAGCTGAAGACTTGGAGCATATGGGAGAGAGTAGATATAAAGTACGAAAAGCTAGAAAAAAATCACTTGCACTTATGCGACAGCTTGACAAAATTGTTAAAGCATCAGAAAGCATTAATGACATCACAATACTAAATAGAATTGAAGATGTAAGTGATCTAGTTGAAAGCCAAACTCCTACAGTTATTAAACATACTGAAGCGGTAGATAGATTGATACGTGATGGTAAAACTATTGAAGCTATTGATAAAAATTCGCTAGAAGATTCAAATCGTTATGACTTTACTCAAAAAGACGAAGACGATATGCCAGTCAAACTTCTTCCATCTGGAAGACCTGCATTTAAAAGCTTTTATGAAAGATTTTTATGGGCTTTAGAAAATGATAAGTGGAATGAAAAAGATGAAGCATTAAAAGATAAAAATCTAGCTGTATATGAGTTAGCTTATGAAGATTACACAAGACAAAAAAGTAGTTAAAGGTTTAATAGATAAGTAAGAACTCCTCTTACTTATCGTTTAAGTCTTTTTAGAAGAAAAGACAATTTAATAAAGGATAATTATGAAAGAGGAATTCGTAACAACATCGAATTATAGCAAACTTTTTGAAGCAGTGCAAAGTTTAAAGGACTTACCAAGAACTGCTCCAAAAATGGGACTAGGATTTGGACACTTTGGTTTAGGTAAAACATTTGGACTAGAAAAAGTAGCAACTGTTGAGAATGCAATACTCCTTAGAGCTGTACAAACATGGAGTAAAACAAGTGTTTTAACTGAACTATGTGAAGAGTTAGGACTTGATACAACAGGACACTCTCCAGTTAAGTATAAAAGAGCCTTAGAATCATTACTAAGTGACCCTCGTATCATTATAGTTGATGAGATAGATGCTCTTCTAAGAAGTACCAAATTTGAAGTTTTAGAAATGTTTAGAGACATACACGATGAGAGTGGTGTGGTTGTCTTTTTTGTAGGTATGGAAGAGAGTAATAGAAAGTTAAAAAAATACAAACACTTCTACTCTCGCATAGTAGAGTTTGTGGAGTTTTTACCCATATGTAAAGCTGATATAGAAAAGTTTTGCGAATTGAGTGAGATTATGATTGAGCCTGATTTATTAAAGCATTTTTGGAACAAATATAAAAATCTTAGACAAATAAAAGTCATGCTCTTAAGATTAGAAAAATATTGTTTAGTAAATGAAATAGAAAAATGTGATTTAAAAACATTTAAAAATAGTGGAGCAGAATATGGCGACAACAAAAAGTAATGAACCTTTAATTTATAATAGGGCTATCTCATATAACCAAAAAGTTTGGAACTATATGAGGAGAAATAGAACCTTTAAAATAACTGATGTGATGATTATTACTGGAATGGGATATGAAAGTTTAAAAAATATCATTTGGAATCTTAGGGCTGTTGGATATATAAAAGAAGTTGAAAGAATAAGACCTTACCAAAATTCAACCTTTACTCTTGTTAAAAACACTGGAGTAAAAGCACCACGAATAAATAAAAGAATCGTTCGTGATCGTAATACAAAAGAAATATTTCATGTACAAAATATGAAAGTAAAAAAATCAAAATTACTTACCTTACCAATATCAAGGCAACTGCTAACTTTGATTGATAGTTTAACAGAGACTAAGATAACAAAAATAGAAGTGTGTAAAAAAACAGGTCTTCCTGAAAGTACGATTAAAAATTGGTGGACAAAGCTTATAAATGCAGGAGTAATTGAACCAATAATTCCTATTGTGAGAAGAAATAGAAGGAAGCTTTTTTATGTTCATATTGAGAAAATACCTGAGCTAAGAGAAAAACTAATTAAAGGCAAAAGATATGAAAAAGCTTTTGATTAGAATTTGTAAAGAGCATGGACAAAGAGAAGTTGCAAGAAGAACAGGGGTAAGTCCAGCTTCAATAAATAGGATAATAAAAGGAACCTATCCAAACCCTCAAAAGATACTAGAAAAGGTAAAAGATACGTTCTCTTCTTTCCAAAACATAGAGATAGAGTGTCCTACTTTAGGAGTCATACATATAGATGTGTGTAGTCGTTATAAAGAGTGGAGTAAAGCTAACAAAATCCACAAAGACAGAATCTACATGAGTGTTAAAGAATTATGTAAAAAATGTGAGGAGCTTTAAATGACTGAAATATATTTAAGTCTAGGAATTTTAGTAATAGTTGGTATTTGGGCTATAGGCGAAGAAATAGTTTTAAGATATAGACGAATAAAAGGTAATAGAAGATGGAAAAGAGGAAATTAATACCAGGTATGCAAACACCTAATGCAGTATTTATAAATCCTAAAAAAATACTAATGCAAAAAGGTGAGTTTAAAAAAATATATAGAAGTATAGAGGACAAAAAAATGAAAATTTTTAAAGGGTACGTTTTACTGCAAGAGCTTTATAAAAAGGCTGGCGTAACTAACTCTTTATTTCAGCAAATAGTTGGTGTTGAAATTGAAAAAATGGGACATACAGCAGTAGTAAGAATAGATTCACTACCTCTTAAATATAAAAAGGTAGCACATGAATGCATCAATCTTGGTGAGTATTACACCTACACTGCACTCAATGATGGATTAGGATTAGGTGTAGATAAACTCCACTATTGGGATAGAAGCAAAGAGATGAGCTTTGAGCATAAGAGAGTAGGAAATCATAAACTTTTTAAACTTTCTAAAGCTTTTATAGGTTTTGTATCAAAAGGATTCATTCCTTTTTTGCTAGACAATAGCAACAAAAAATATGCAGATTATACAGTAGAGATGCAAGGTTTAAAAATTGGGTTTTATTAGGATTGTTAGAGTCTTACATGTAAGGCTCTATGGAGTCATAAAAAAATAAAGGAGATAAATATGGCAAAAAATGACAATGGTTGGTTTATGAATAAACAAGGTGAGTATATTCATCCTGACATGGTACCAGCTGACAAACAGTTAGAGGATGAGCTTGTAATAAAGCTCGTGAGTGAAGCTACAGATGTAAAACAAACCATCAAAGAGTTTAAAGAGAGTGCATTTGAGCAGTGTTATAGTTTTAATGACTTACTAAGACAAAAGTATGACATGTCACGAATAGTAAGTAAGAGTGGCTCAGTGACACTAAAAAGCTTTGATGGAGTAAGTGAAGTTCAAATTCAAATTGCAAAGCTTATTACGTTTGATCAGAAGCTAACTTTAGCAAAAGAGAAAATAGATGAGTACTTGGCTGAGAAAACAGAACATGCAGATGCAGAGATAAGAACACTCATAACTAGGAGCTTTGATGTTAAAAATGGAAAAGTTGATGTTAAACAAATCTTATCTTTAAAAAGCTATCCAATTACTCATAAAAAATGGCTAGAAGCTATGGCTATGATTGATGATGCAACAGAGATAGCTGGAACTAAATCATACATAAGATTCAAGCAAAGAGAAGATGAGAAGCTTGATGGTGATATGAAAACAATTGTTTTAGATATTGCAGGAGTGTAAAGATGCATAGTAGATTTTTTGATAGAAATGAATTTGCTTGTAAATGTGGATGCGGATTTGATGTAGTGGATATAGATGTACATGATGCTTTAGAGCATGTAAGATTTACTTTTGAGAAGCCTGTCATTATAACAAGTGGTTGTAGATGTGCTAAACACAATAAGAGCATTGGAGGAGCTGAGAGTTCACAACACATACTAGGTAAAGCTGTTGATTTTAGAGTTAAAGATGTACATGAAAGTGTTGTAGCTAGTTTTTTAGAGAGTGAGTACCCTAATAAATTTGGAATAGGACGATACAAAGGTAGAACCCATCTTGATGTTAGAGATGGCAAAGCTAGATGGGATGCAAGATGAGTGCTGTTATTTCTGAAAAAGTTACTTTAACAGTAGTGGCAAGAAAAGGTACTCTTACAGAATTTAATGAAGAGTGGTTAAATGCAAAAACTGATGGAATTGAATGCACAGTATCAAGAGCTATGCAATCACAAAACTTGTACATTTGCATAAATGATGAATCTTGGATTATTGACGTTGAAGAAATTGCGAATACTCTAATTAACAAAGTTATTCTCGAAGTTGTAAGTAATTGTTGCAAAGCTCCTATAGAAATAAACACTGGTGTTTGCTCTAAATGCAAAGAGCATTGTGAAGAAGAAGTTTTAGGGTAGCTTCATAGAGTCTTAGATGTAAGGCTCTATTGAGATTATAAGATAAGAAAGGTTTGATATGGGTTTTAATTTTCTAAGAGGTAGTACTCTTGAGAGAAAAGATTTTGAATTAGATGAGAAAAAAGCATATATAGAAGATTTTCTATATAGCAATAGTATAAATCTCATCTACTCTCCTCCAAAACAGGGCAAGACATGGTTAGGGTATGGCATAACAACAACTTTAGTACAAAGGGATGATGTTAAAGGTGTGTTTTATATTGATATGGATAACGGTCTTAGTTCACTTAAAGAGAGATCTATAAATAATGAGTTCATTGTTCATCCAAAAATTGAATATGTAAGTCGCTCTAAGATTGATTGTACGGCAATGGAATATCTAAGAATGATAGATCAAGAAGCAACTGCTGGAAACTATAAAGGGTATACATTTATATTTGAGACTACTAAGGATTTTGTTGATACAGATAGTAAATCTCAATCAGTAGAGTTCATGAAGATCATGATGAATATTAGAGATGCAGGAGCGACTGTTATCATCATGCACCATGCTACAAAAGCTGGACGAACTATATCTGGAGTTCAAGTTTTCATTAACTCTCCAGATAACGTATATGAGATGATACAAAAAGCTAGAGAAGAGAATAAGCTTCACTTTATGCTCAATGTTACCCATGCTAGAACGCTTGTAAAAGATGTTGGGCTTACTGTCGATACTGCGACTTTAGAGCTTACTATGATAGATGAGATATATGCAACCATGAGTGAGTATGAAGAAGAATTTGTTAGAAAAGGGAAAGAAGCTCTAAAGAAAAACCCTAGTGGACTAGGACAAACCGAACTACTTAAACATATAGGGTATGAAAAAACAGATAAGACAGCAAGAGATATCCTTGAAAAATTTAATGATAGATTTTGGAAAAAACATCAAGAGAAAAAAGGCAAACCTATTATTTATAGTGTAATTTAGTACAACCGTTACAACCGTTACAACCGCCCCATCAACACGGTTGTAACGGTTGTAGCGGTTGTAAAGAAAAAAAGGAAGAATATGACACAAAAACAAACAGCATTAAAAAAAATGCTTGTACGCCAAATACATATAAACTCTAAAAACGTATTTAACGAAAAAGAAGAGAGACTACTTTTTATGGAAAGTAGATTTGGAAAGAGCAGCACACTTGATATGAGTATAGATGAACTTAAACTACTTCTACAATTTTGTGAGAGAAAAGTGAGTGATATAGCTGTTATAAATAAAACAGAAGTTGGAGTAGAGTTTATTACAGCAGCACAAAAAGAAAAAATACGAGTTTTATGGAAACTAAAAGCTAGAGACAAAAGTGAAAATGCTTTACTTTCTTTTGCTTCTAAGATAACAAAAAGAGATGTAAAACGCTTAGACGATATACTCAAAGGTAAAGGAACAAAGCTAATAATCGCCCTAAACAAACTTACAAATTGAAATAAAACTTAAATAATATTGTAATTTGAAATATTTTTTGTTATACTTCTTTCAAAACAAAGGGGAGTATTATATGACAACTATTACAAGTTATGATATGTTTGAAGAGTTTTTTGACTTCATAAAACTCCCAACTACTGATAAAAAAGCCACCATAAAAGAGTTTGGTGGCTCAAACTTCTATATTCCTTCTTATAAAACAACTATGCGTAATGCAGAAATAATTCAAAAATATAAAAATAAATCTACTGTTAAAATACTGGCTCGTGAATATGACTTAACTGAGAGGCAAATTTATGACATAACTAAAGAAGTTCGAAACCCTAGTCTATTTTAAAGCTTCATATATTCCTCAATAATTTTCTCTAATTCTTCTTTAACATTGTCATATAAACTCTCATCTTCTTTTATAGGCATAAAAGGACGAGCAGCAATCTTTCCATCTTTTGTTCCAAATTGATGTATTACTGGGTAAGGATAACCACCTTTTGTAGCATTTAAGCCTATGGTTGCACTATGTTTGTTATGAGTAGTATTGAGCGAGTCTTGCATGTGACCTGATTTATAGAGTATTTTTTGAGAGCCATTTTTTCTTTTGTGCGTAGAACTTTTAATAGGATTCCAGCTAATGCCATCTGGGCTTTTTTGTTCATCAAAGCTATCTTGAACTGTATTGTAAAGATGATTAGCTAGTTCTGCCATAAGAGGTGTAGTATCTTTGGCTTTATTACTTATGTTTTGTATCTTTTTTTGAACTTTATCTAAGCCTTGAACGCCTATGCTTATTTGCATATTATTAGCCTTTGTTGTATAATTTTATAAAGAAGAGGATATGCCTTACGGAATGAGCAATGATACACCACATCGTGCAAAGGTAAGGAGAAATTGGTGTCTAGTCCTCTTTTTTATATATTAGTTTTTCAAATCTTCTTTTATTTACTTGTGTAGCTTCTTTAACATAGTAAGCACTTACTCCTTGAGTTTTATCTTTCAGATATTCAAAGATAACGAGTAAGGCTCTTTGTTTACCATCATCATTTAGATATCTAAACATTTTTTTTAAAACTCTCTTTTCTCCAGTAATTTTACCTACATCAAATTCCAAATATATTTCATGTGGTTCTTTAATAGTTTTTGCTATTTCATCTAAGTATAAATGTCTATTTTGTTTTTTTATTTTACTGTGTCCACTTGCACTTAGAAACAAAGATTTATCTATAATCATAGGGTCATTTACTTTATCAATGAATATCTCTCCCTCTTTTATTCCCATTGTTTTATAAAATTTACTCTCTAGCTCTTTCTCACTAAGGTTTTTATAGCTATCTTTTTTGATACTTTTTAGAGTGCTTAATGTACTTAAGCTTTTATCCAAGTCTATCTTTGAGAGTTGTGATACTTTACTTGTATCTCCTACATTGTAGTCCCAATCTTTTGAGGCTATGTTTGATGAACTCCCTTTTTCAATCTTCCATCCTTTTTTTTCAATCTCTTTGAGTGAACGAGCGGTAACTTTACATTTGCAACCCCAACCATTTGGTGGATAGTTGGTATTCCACCAAGAGTCATCTCTATGTTTTATAGTTCCATGCATAGCAGCATGTTTATCTCTTGTGCTTTCTAATAATGCTGATTGGTATCTCCAGTAAACTGATAAAGGAAGTGCTCTCATCTGTTTATGACGAGCCTGAGCATAAGATACTCTCATATTGGTATCATAGATATTTTTTAATCTTCTTGAACCAATATCTATAGTTTTTACTTCTCCCGTACGAGGGTTTATGATATCTTGTTTACCCCACCAACCTTTCTTTTGAAGAGTTGGCACTATCTCCTTTTTAAAATCATCAAAATGTTTACCAGTTTTTAGTGAATCATCTAAAGAAGTGAACACATCATGCAATAAATCAAGTCTAGTTATCTTTGCAACTGTAAAGCTTTTGTGATGTGCTGCCTTTTGTATCTCGTTGTAATCAAAGCTCAACTTATAACCTTTGTTCTGAAGATACTTTATAGCCTCTTTAGGAGCAAGATTAAAGTCAAACTTAACCATTTGGATTCTCTTCATCTACCTCAGAGACTCCAAGAATTGAAGAGTTTGCAATGTATTTAAAAAGGTTATCTTCCAAATCAGCAGTATCTATTTTAGGATAGAGTGCTGCTAAGTTATCAAAGGCTTCTTCATAAGAATTAGAGGTATTGGTAGCTTGTATAATTTGCTTTTGAAATGTTAGTGGGTCAATTGTATCTATTTTTGAGCTTTGTATATGTAACTCATCTTGATAGTCTAAAGAAAAAGCTTTCATTGAGTTTGGAAATACCTTTGGTTCACTCTGTTTTTTTTCTACTTGAATATTATAGGTTTTTTCAATGTATTCTTGTGTTGGTATATAACCCATATCTGAAATTATTTTGTCACGATCTGCTAAGTTTTTATTTACATCTTCTTTATCTTTGAGTCGCCCTGTGATTTCATCACTTATTTGATTGAGCTCTTTAAATGAGTCTATTACATTTTTAATAATTTTATTTACAATATTTTCATCTGCTCGTGCAAGATCTATTCTAATTGTATTGTGTACAGTAGCAGCTGCTTGTGAACCACCTTTTACTTGCCCTGTTAGATTTCCTCCTAAAATTACCTCTCTTATTTGGTTATCTATGTATTCTATAATCTCTTTAAAATCACCCTTATCTTTTGCTGTTACTATTTCAATTGAATCATCTGAATCCAAGACTGCACCATCTCCTCCAAGCATGTTGTATATCTCATCTGCTAAGAGTTCTTTGTCTCCCTCTGTTTTAGATATAACCCAAGGCGTTCCAAATCTTTCAAGCAATTCAACCCAAAACTCTAATGAAGCATTTTTAAACTCTATAAGCCAAAACAGTGGATTATAAAGAGGTTGCCCATAAGGTTTTAAAGGTTTTGCTTTATAAACTGCATGCAAAGCTTTGTGGTCCATAATGTTTTCAGGCATACCATCAGCAGCAAACTTTAAAACACTATTTTCTAAAATAAACTCTTTGTAATTTCTCTCTACAAGTGTAGGATAAAGATAGTACTCATGCTCTTCCCAATTCAACTCAAAAACTCCTATGCCCTGATATGGAGTATCTAGAATTGAATCTAAAGTATCATAGTTAAAAATGCTCTCAAGTTTTTCTCTTATAACATCATCTTTACATGTAATAAAAATCTCTTTTTTAAGTACATGAGCTTTTCTGCTTCCTTTAGCTGCTGTAACGGTACTATCTCTCTCTATCTTATCTATCTCAATATCACTTAACCAATTTGAACTTACAGGAAGATCAAAAAGAGATTTAAGTATATCTTTGTGTTTACTGGTTAATTTAGTAATTTGTCTTTTCTCACTTTTTGAGTTTTTTACAAGTGAGCCCATAGCTCTAAATTTCTTTGGTATTAAATTTCTTATTTTCATCATCTTCTGCTCCTTGTAGCTCTATTTCTTCTTGGTCTTTGATGCCTTACATTAGTTCTACGTCCACCACTTTTAGCATCTTTTTTTAGTCTTCTTAATTTACTTAGTCTATATATTGCTGAGAGTGGATCATGCAAATCATCATGGTCCGCTTCAGGAAAATCATCCATTTGTGCAAAAAGGTCATGATGATCTCCTACAAAGATAATATCTCCTTCATCACAAGGAAATTCTAACTCTCCCATTCGGTCTTCTTTGTTGTCAGTATGATGTATAAACTTAGTACTTGGCATAGGTACACCTTGACGAAAAGCTTCATCTTTTATCCAATCTCTAAGCATATAAAAACCACCGTTTTTATCTCCACTTAGTAAATACACTTTCATTGTTTTCAAAAGTCTAATAGTCTCAGTGACTACAGGCTTACCTTTTATTCTTTTCATATTGCTATAAAATACATAAAGCTTTTGAGTAGCATTACATAAGCCAGCTCCTATGAATCCACAGAAGTCACCAACAACGCTATCACCCTTGGCATCAACATATAAAAATATCTTGTCAAGTTTTGGCATTTGTGTATGTGTAATTTTTATAAATTTGCTTGAGTCAAACTTCTGATTCTCTGAGTTTGGATTGTTCTGCTGCTCTTTTTGAAAAGCTTTAGCATTAGATGCTCTTTTTTGCATGAGAAGTTCAAGTTTGATAGCATCCCATAGTAGTACTGCTCCCTCATCCATCTTCTTTTTATTTTCAAGATAGAAGTTGTGAGCTTCATCTAAACCATTATATCTATAGATATCTCCATATTCATCCCACATATCTATATTTGTTGGATAAGAGATTAGGCTTCTAAATACAACAGGATTCCAAAACTTTAACTTGAGCTTTCTTGATAAAACAGAATCACGATGAAGGATAGTTCCTATATAAAGTATATCCATAGAACCGTCAACGCTTCCTAAGTTATCAATCGCTTCGTCTAACCAATCTTCAAGCTTATCTCTTTGTTTACGACTGCGAACATTTGTGTCATTTTCTAAATCATCGATAATGGTAAGATCAGGTCTAAAAGCACCATGAAAAACACCTCTTACTCTTTTGCTACTACCATAACCTTTAAGTCTTATATTGTTTCTAGTAACTATTTCACCAATTTTCCATACTTTACCAATATTGGTAGCGTGAGGAAAATCTGCTTTTAATCTTGCGTTCTCTTCCAATTCAGCTTTAATAGATTCTATAAGAATTTCTGAAAGCTCTATCGCATCAGAGAACATAGTTATAAACTTTTTGAAATCATTTACAATGCACCAAATAGGAAATACTCTTGAAGCATCTGTACTTTTCCCATTGCCACGAGGAGCCGCTTTTGCAAATTTTAAACCTTGTAATTTTTTCTTATCAGCTATTTTAAAATAAGTATTTTCTAAATCTTCTTGAAGTAGAGACTTACCAGCAAGCGTATAATAATGAGGAAAATAAGTCTGTCTAAAAAAGTGAAAATCGTTTAATTGCCTTTTTACCCTCGTGTCTTTATCTTTTGGGTTTAGTGCATTAGTGGCTTTTATTTGCTCTTTTAACACGGAAGTGTAATCACTAAGCCAATTCTTAAAAGCTTTTCTAGTTATCTTTTGTGCTTGTGTTTGATTTAGTCCAGCAGCTAATGCACCTTGATTTGCATCTTCAAGAAATGCGTATAATTCTGTTTTACTAAATAGAGACATCACTTAACTCTTCTTGTATAGAGTAAATGATTGAAACAACTTCTTCCATGCACTCTTTTGGTAAGGCTTTATTTAAAGCTTCTAAAACTGTTTTTATAGTATGCTTAACAATTCCTAATTTATAAGCCTCTGGGTCTTCCGCACTTGCTACTTTTCGCATTTTTGAAAAGCTGTCACCAAGTGAAACTATTAATTGCGTTTTTACTTCAGGCTTTAGCTCTTCATTCTCTCTGATCTCTTTTAATGAATCATACATGTAATCAACAAACATAGAATACATATTTTCTTTATCTTTATGTGATTTTTGAATACATTTTGAAGCTCTTAGTGTTAGCCAATCGAAACCATCTTTTTTATCTTTACTTTTATAATTAGAAATAGTCTTTTCACCTACTCCCAAAGTATTAGCTATATCTTTAAACCCTTTATTTGCATCTACAAATAATGAACGTGCTAATAATTTATTTCGTTCTGCATTATTTAGCTTCACCTAAAACCCTCTTTCTTTACTCTTCTTGTAGCTCTATGTCTAAAAGCAAAAGATTTATTCTCATCTGGAATACTAGAACTTGTATCTGCTCTTTTTTGAGTTATAAGCCTTCCATTGCTCATCTTTGTCAGATATGCTTCATTCTCTTTCTTTAATTCTTTGTCTTCATCACTTACTAAACCATTTTTCCTTTTTAACTCATAGATAGTTAAGTCAGTAGTTATCTTCTTTAGAAGTGTTGTAGGATCAACTGGTAGAACTATAAAAGACTCTATAAAAGAGATAGCATCATTTAGAGCATCATCAATCACATCTTGATTCAACTCTCCTGTTGCATTTATGTCAGAAAGTTCAAGTAGTTCTTGTTCACTTATCTCTTTTAGTAAATCTTCATTGGTAATCATCTTTAAAATCCTCATAATGGTGTTTAAAACGTGTTTAAAAATCAAAAACTAAGTTTAAACGATACATTTATCGTCTTTAAGGGTAAAAGGGCTTAAAAGCCCTTTTACGTTATGCACTAAATTTCAGTTTTATTAATGCTCCTGGACGAACACAATAAGGCAGTGGTTTTGTTTCTGTTTCAATTCCCCAACCTTTACCTTTGCCTAACTTTTCAGGTGCTGCTGCAAAGAAAAGTTTTGGTGCTGATTTTAAAGCCTCTGTATGATCTGCTCTACCATATATAAAATGGAAAACATCTTCACTTGTCGGAATCACAATCGCTTCTCCATCTAAAATGTACTGCTTTTTATTTCCATTTTCATCTTTAAAAGATGGATTGTATGGAATAAAAGTGGTACCTTGTATTTCTAATACTCTTTTATTGTCAGCTTGTTTAACCCATTTCGCCTCGTTTGACTTAAATAAATCAGCTGCCAAAGCCTTTGCTGCTAATCTATTTAAAAACGTTCTTGAAGCTAGTACTTCATAAGGTACTTCTTTACCTAACTCATCTACAAGAGCATCATCTATTTCATTAAGAACTTTAGTAATTTCTTTATTTTTAAACTCTACTTTTGGAGCAGTTGTATTGAACTCTAAAAGTATTTTGCCCTCTCCATCAACAACTCTACCAAACAAAGCACCAGTACACATATATTCAATAGTTGTCATATAGTCATTTTTATGCTCTTTTAAAATCTTAGCAATTTTTTGACTAACTGATTCTACTTTTGCCTTACCTTCTAAACTCTCAAATTCATTTATTTCATGAGCAAGAATTTGATCGCTTAAACCAAAGCGGGGGAGTTTAATTGTTAAAAGAAAGACATCACCCATATCTTTAACTAATCTATCCGCACCAGGAGCAATGGTTTTTAGAACAATCCCAGCACCTTTTTTTATTTTAAGTTCTGCTGTTTGACCTAAAATACCTTCTGCTTTTGTTTTAAAATATCTATCATAAACAAAAGTACTTGCTTCTTTGGTTTGTTCAATGGCTTTAAGCATAGTTGATAAAGTCCATAGTTTCATAATTTCTAAAATGTTCATTTTTTACCTCTACTTTAAAATAATTTTATTTGCAAACAGATGTAATTTATAATCTGCAACATAAGAATCAAGATGTTTTTCTCTAACAATTCCTACAACTAGAACTTCACTTTTACCAGTCTTACTAATATTTTCACACAAAATACCATTTGGCTCTGCTGCATTATCAGCAGGAACTGTAAATGTGTCACCACCATCAATTGTAATCAAAACTTGTCCAGGTTTTAAAATGGTATCTGCTTCAACATTTACTGTTGCATATACTGCTAAAGTCTTTTTAATCACCACATCGCTTTGTCTTTTTACAGAGATGTTTTTTATACTAGAGCCTGTAAGTTCACCCATTATCAATTCCTCCTAATTTAAGTACATCAAGTTGTTCACCACCTTGTTTGTTATTTACAAACATGTCACCTTCAGGTTTTTCAACTATCTTTTTTGCTTTATCAAGAAAATTAGTTAAACCCTCTTTATTTGTTTTTCCAAATGCTAGTAAATCAGCTTTTTGATCAGGGTGAACTTTTTTTGCTGCAATTGCAGCATCTACTTCTCCCTCTACTCTTTTGGCTTCATTAGCCTCTTTATCTTTTTTTAGATCTTTGTTCTCAGCTTCAAGATCATCCATTTTTTTCTTATCTTTTGGATCCATATCTATTTTCTCCTTATTATGATTTTTTTTATTTGCTATCACTTCACCAAGCTCTTCAAAAAAAGGGCGATTAGTTAATGCCACAGAGTGTAGACTCCAACCTATATCATCACCGGTAACTTGATCTATGGTTCTTTGATCTAGTACAGGTGAAATATATTTATACTTTTCACTTTGAATAAGTTCTAGTGCATCGTCTAACCACTTAACTTTTGCCCATAACTCTTCACCTTTTATAAATAACTCTTTTATCCAACCTGTTGCTGGAGCTTTATTATCCCAAAGTGAAGCATGTTCAAAATCTGCAACAATATCAATGCCCATATTCTCAAAATTAGTTTTAATTTGTTCTAAGTCTTCAAGTGTTAATTTAAATGGTCCATTTGCATGACCTTTCCACTCTCCTGTAACTGCTATTTTTAAATCATATAATTTATTATTATCTTGGGTTTTACCCAAAGCAAATAAAATATTACATGCAATAAGTGTTTTATTCATATAATTCTCCTTTTAATTGTCTAATACAACACTAATTTCTTTTGTAAAAACAGTTAAATACCCTGCACTTACAACTGAATCATATATTTTTTCTGACTTTCCAACTACAATAGGTTCTGAACCAACAAAGCTTTTTAGAGCAACTTTCTTATCTATGTCTTTTAATAGATCATAAATTTCATTGTGTTTGGAAATTCTTGTTTTTTTGTTTTTTGAGTATGAAATGTGAGTTATATATAGGTTAAACTTATGCTCTTTTTTTAGAGGATTAACTGGTTTATCCCCTACGTAATCAACTAGAATAAGTGGTGATGCTTTTAAATTTACTTTAAAGTTTTTAGGATCAGCTAACTCTCCAAAATAAGTCTCTGCATTTAACTCATCTTTGTCTAATTCCAATATAAGTGCCGCTTTAAAATCACCAATCATTTATAACCTCATAATTTTAATTTAGCTGAATTATAGGTCTTATGATAGGTATCAATCTAGCGAAGTTATTCTCAGAAATTAATCTCTGAATTGCTTGTCTTTATTGTTTCTGTGCTCTTTAAATAAAATACGTTTATTAAAAAAAGTTATGTGAGGAAAGCAAATATGGAGATACAAATGACTATTAGTTTATGGCAACTTATAAGTGGTTTTATTGTTCTTGTCTCTGGTTTTGCAACCAATACTTTTATGACTAAACAGAATGTAACAAAAATTAAAAGAATAGAAGATACCTTTAAAAATGTAATTACCGAGGATAAGGCTAGAAAAATATTTGTTGCTAAAGAATTATATGTAAATCAGATGAAGCATATTGATAACTCTTTAGCAGATCTAAAAAAACAGAATGATTCCATTTTAGAGTTGTTAAGAAAATGAAGCTCTCAGAAATACTAAGAAAACTAAACAATATAGTTCAAATTGGAACTATATCTCAAACAAAAAGCAAAGATGGTAAAGCCTTAGCTAGAGTAATACTTGATGAAGATGGAGATGAAAAAAGAGTAACTGCATTTTTACCAGTTATCTCTCTAGCTAACTCATTTGCTAGGATTTTTATACCTTTAAGAGTTAATGAGCAGGTTTTAGTTTTAAGTCCTTTTGGTAATGCAAATCGTGGTTTTATACTTCGCTCCATTTTTAATAGAGGCTGTAAAGAGCCAAGTGAAGCAAATGAGAATACTGCTGTAATTGAATTTAAAGATGGTACTAAACTCACATATGACACTAAAGCAAACGTATTAAAAATAGATGCAGTAAAAACTATTAATATATTTTGTGTTGATGCGAATATAAAAGCAACTACTGTTTATGTGAAAGCAGATAACACAACCATAGAATCAACAACACTTGTAAAAGGAACTCTAACAGTAACGGATTTATTTAGTGCTAATGGCGGTATGAAAGTTCAACCATCAGCTGATGGAGCTGTAGCTGCTGAATTTAATTGTGATATTAAAACAAAAAAGAAAATATTTGATGAAAAAGGAAATGTGACTGATCATTCTCACTCTTGTAGTGATGGTGCTACAGCACAGCCAAGATGATGAAAAGCATATATTTAAACTCAAGCTCAAATACAAAGTTTTTTAGTGCTTCTGAACAAGAAAGTTTCAATAGGATACTTTCAACAAATCTAGGTTCACGAGTTGTGAGACCTTATTTTGGAAGTGAGCTTTACACGCTGATTGATGGGAATATGGATGATGAGTGGAGATTAAAGTTTAAAAAATTTACTTTAGAAGCTTTTTATGATGAAAATCATATTCCTTGGGATAAAAGACTAAATCCAAGTGGAGTAAATATAACAAAACTTAATGCAACTAAAAATGAAGTTTATACCAGTATAGATTTTGACAAATATAGTGTTGAAACATTAATGGGAGGTTTCTAATGGAGTTAAAAGAATTGATTACAAACCTACCTGAACCTACGATATTTACAACTATAAGTATAGAAGAAATTATACAAGAAAATGTTGATTTGATGAAGAGCATTAATCCTGAGTGGATTCCAATTGAGAGTGATGCCAACATGATGCAAATTGAAGCATTTTCTTATAAAGAGATGTTTCTTAGAAATATGTTTAATCAAGCAATAAAAGAGATGTTACCTCATTATAGTTCAAAAGAGAATTTAGATAATTTTGTTTTTGGATTTTATGGTGGTGAACTTAGACTTGAGGGCGCTGAGCCTAAAGCTACATATAAGTTTGAACTAGAGAGTGTTTTAAGTGTAGATATTATAATTCCAAAAGGACTGGAACTTAGTGATGTGAAAAATCAAAGTTCGTACGTTGATGAAAATATAACTATATTAGCAGGAGAGTTAGAAGCAACTGGTAAAGTTCAACTTAACTTAAAAGTTAAAAGCTCTAGCATTAAAACAGAAATAGTTATATCACCGTTTCCTTACATTCTAACACCAAAAGCTTTGGAAAATTTTAGTGGTGGTAGTGATGTTGAAAGTGATGAGGATTTTTTCAAAAGAGCTATTTTATCTCTTAATAGGTACTCAACTGCTGGAGGAAAAGATGCTTATAAGTTTTTTGCTTACAGTTCTGATGAGAGAGTATTTGATGTAGAAGTTATTTCACCAGAGCCCATGAAAGTAGATGTAATAGTTTTAGCTCATAAGAATAAAAGTGAAGTAGTAGCTAATGTAAACACTGCATTAACTGGAGAGAGTAAAGTTCAAGCTTTTTGTGACGAGGTAACTGTAAAAGCTGCTAAATCTAAAGAGGTAACACTTAGTGCAACTATAGATCTTTTTGATCTATTAAAGCAAAAAGAAATCATAACTCTTATAAATAAAAATTTTAATAATAAATTTAAAATAGGTGAGAGTTTGCCATATAGCTCAATAATATCAAAAATGCACATAAGTGGTGTATATAAAGTAGTTCTTGGTACCAATACCGATATATCTGTTTTAGCAGATGAATATATAGATATAACTGCTATTAATATAAGTGTTCAAGAGGCAAATTTATGAGCATAATTCCTCTAAGAGAAAATAAAGAACAAAGAGATGTAGAAAAAGTTGGAGAAATTACTTTATCAAAATTTAATGTAAAAAAAGTGAGTGTAAATCCTCTTGAGTGTGACATATTATTACTAGAACATTTAGCTTTAAGCCTTGATATAAATATTGCTGGTCTTGATGAAAATGAAGCAAGAACATACCTTCAAAACGCAAGAGAAATTAAAAAATATATAGGTACATCTTATGCAGTCAAAAAAGCTTCTGAAGCAATATATGGTAAAGACATAAAAGTAGAACCTTGGAATAAACATAGTGGAGTACCCGGTACTTATAAAATAATAATTGAAGCAAATAAAAAACCAGTGACTGAGGCTAACTTAAATAAAACTATAAGACTTATAGATTATGCAAAAAGAGTTAGTACCCACTTAAGTGGCATAACTATAAATATGAAAAGCAGTGGGTTGATGAGTAATGCTTGTACTACACAAAGTAGTGAGGATGTAACCATACTACCACAAGTGATAGAAGATATAAATATGAGTTTAAAAGAGAATATAGCACTTACTTTTTACATGATAGAAAGCATAGTGCTAAAACCAAAAGGAGCTTAAAATATGCAGTATTTAACACTATTGACGCAAGTAGGTGCTAACAAAATAGCAACTGCAACAGCTAATAAAACAACTATAAAATTAACACAAATTGCCATAGGTGATGGTAATGGAACTGTGCCTATGCCAAACGCAAATCAAACTACTTTAGTAAATGAGGTTTATAGAACAGATTTGAATGATCTAAAAGTAGATGAAAATAATGCTAACTGGATAGTAGCAGTTGGATATATACCATCGAACGAGGGAAACTTTTGGGTAAGAGAAGTTGGTATATATGATGCGGATGGAGATTTAATTGCAGTTGGAAACTATCCTGAAACGTTTAAGCCAGTAATGGCAGATAATGTCGCAAAGGATATATTTATCAAAATGATTTTTGAAGTATCTAGTGTTGATTCAGTTACTCTGCAAATAGATCCATCAATCGTTTTAGCAACTCGTGAATTTGTCAATGAGGGATTAAATACTAGACAACCAAACTTAATAAGTGGAACAAATATAAAAACTGTTAATGGTGGCAGTTTACTTGGTGGTGGAAATTTAATTATAGAAGGAGTCCTTACAGGATTTGTTCTACCTTTTTCTAGTGCTAGTGTGCCAAATGGCTTTTTAGAATGTAACGGGGCCTTAATCTCAAGAACTGCTTATGCAAAATTATTTGCTGTAATAGGAGAGGTTTATGGTGTAGGAGATGGCTTAACTACTTTCAAAATTCCTGATTTAAGAGGTGAATTTATTAGAGGTTGGGATAATGGAAGAGGTGTTGATATAGGTAGAGATATAGGTACAACGCAAAGAGACCAATTTCAAGGACATACAATAGGAAATTCGCAAGGCGGTATAAAATCTCAAGCTGATAGCGACGGCGGAATTTATGATACAACCAGAACACTTAACGGAACTTTATTAACGATTATATCTGATGGTATTAATGGAGAACCAAGAACTGGAGCAGAAACACGACCAAGAAACATCGCGATTATGCATTGTATTAAATATTAAGGATATATAAAATGAAAATATATAATTATGATAAAAAAACACAAGAGTTTTTATCTCAAACAAATGCAAGTGCAAATCCTCTTGAAAAAGGAAAGTATTTAATTCCATCAAATGCAACTATAGAAAAAATTATTGCTAGTAAAGATGGTTTTACAATTTGTTTTAATATTGAATTAAATAAGTGGGAACATGTAGAAGACAACAGAGGTAAAACTGCTTATTCAACTCTTAATAAACAAGCACTAGAAATTAATTATTTAGGAGCAATTAAGGAGGGTTTTACTCTGTTAAAACCAAAAGAGTTTGATAAATGGGATGGATTAATTTGGACGGAGAATCTAGTTTTAAAAAAAGAGAAAGAATTAGAAAAAACAAAACAAAACAAAAATTTACTAATTTCTAAAAGCACATCAGAAGTGCATACTATTCTTTACGATACAGATGAAAAAAGCATGGACAGAATGAACCGTATAGTATCACTTGCAAATGCAGAATATAACTATAGAGTATCAGTCGGTGAAACTCCTGCTAGTGCTTATGAAGTTACTTATAAAACTCAAACTATTGATTGGACTGGAGCTGACAATAAATCACATAAAGTTATGGTTGAAAGTATAGTTCAGGCATTACGAGCTGGAATGATAAACATGGGGGAGATTTGGCATGGCAACTAATATGAAATCACACTTTAAACAAGAAACACTTCTAATAGAACTTCCAATCGAGGGAGAAATTCGAACTCTCCAGCAAACGCTTACTTATTACTCTGAAATATTAGATGAAGAGATAGTTGTAGAAGTTGGATTTAAAACTGATTTAGGTTCTATTCCTCAGATATTCCAAAACATCATTCCTAAAGATGGAAAAGCTTCATTTCCTTTTATAATTCACGACAAAATGTATAGAGAGGGAAAACATCCACAAGATATTTGTGATGATGTCTTAAAAGAATCATGTAACGTTACAAGTGTTTGGTGGTGGAGAAGAGTTGGGATTAGAGAGGGTTTAAGAATAGGTGGGCATGTAGCTTATAACAATTATAGAAAAAATGACAAAAAGGAAATTAGATGAAGAAAATATTTTTAATGGTAATTATTGCCTTGATTGGGTTTAGTGGTTGTGCCACTGATGGGGTTTATGATGTAGGTAAAGCAGTTTACAAAGGCAGTAAAGAAGTAGTCAAACAAAATAAAGACTTGATAAGTGAAAAAACTATGGAATCACTTAAAAATGTAGATAGAGTTGCCACTGGTTACGACATGTTAAGAGGTGCCGTCACAAAAAAAACAGCTATGGAAAAATACAATGCAAAAGTAGACGCAGTCACAGATGAATTTATGATTGAATGGGAAGCGTACCTAAAAGCAAAAAAGCCTTTAACTGTAGATATAAATTCTACAAAAACCGAATAGATTTTTATTGTACGTGGTAAAACAGAGTAAAAAGGAGACCAAGTGAGTATTAAAAGAGGTATCGTAACAGAAATAAAAAGTGATAGTGCTAGACCCATAAGTGTCACATCAACACTACCCATAGCTCTTGTTGTAACAAGTAATATACAAGCTGGACTTTACTATTTTGATAGTCCTAAAGCAGCCATTGAAAGTGATCTTATAAAAGCACATACTACAGGGAATATGATTAAGTATCTTAACGTAGGAGTTGATCAGTTTCCTTGCATTGTTCCAACTATCCTAAGTGTAGCAAATGAGGGTACTGATGATGCAGCAACTAAAACAAATATCATCAATGCTACAAATGCTTTAAAAAGTGCTGCAGGAAGTATAAATCTTGCAAGTTCCACACAGAGTGCTATTGGTTTTAAGCCTGATATTATAACAGTTGCTGATCATGCCATAGGAGATACAGATATAGCAAATGCAGTTATCTCTGTTTGTAACTCTTTAAAAGCAAGAACTTTTATAGATTTGGATGCAAATGACAATGGTGATGCTATTACAAGAAGAGAAGCATTTGGAAGTGATAGAGTTACTCTAGTAAAAACATCTTTGGGACTCTGGAACACAACTGAGTCTAAAACAGATTATTATGACAGTGGTGTAATATTAGCTTGGCTTAGAGTATATGTAGATGGCGAGGGTAAAACTGGTTATTCCAAATCTATATCAAATAGAGTCTTGCCTGTTAGTAGTGTAAAATCTCCAAGTGAATTTTATGCTGGAGCTTTAGATGAGACTGATCCACTAACAGAAAAACAGATTACTAGTTTTATCTCGTATAAGGGAATTAGAACTTGGGAGTATGCTACAACTGATGCTGATCCTATTTGGCAAGATGCAAGAAGAGTTAGAATCTTTGATTTAGCAGCAGCTGCTGTTTTAGAAGGAATATTTTGGGCAGTTGATAAAGACTTGGCTGCTTTAAGTGCTGCTAAAAAATCTTTAAGAGGTTTTATGAATGGTCTTATTGGAGATGAAGTGATGCTTGGATTTAATATCTTTCTTGATATTAAACGCACAACACCTGAAAGGATTACTGCAGGTGAATTTTACTTTGTAATTGACTCTCAAGAAATGCCAAGCCCAAAGTTGATTTGCGTAACTTTCAATAGAGTTGATAGATATGCACCATTAGTTTATAAAATTATAGAGGAGGCATAGGATTATGAATAGAAGTGTAATAGCAGAAGTTAATGCTTTTATAAATGGTATAGGAAGCATAGGAATTGCTGAGAGTTTTACATCTCCAGCAATAAAACAAAAGAGACTAACTCAAAACACTGCTGTTGGAGAGAGAAGTGTTACTTATGGAGCTGTTGAAAGTTTAGATACAAGTATCACTTTTAAAGCTTTACCCACTGCAATATATGCAGAACTTGCAAAGTTAGATAATGCTGAAATTATTTTAAAAAAGGCAATAAAAACTGCAGATAAAACAGAGAGTTTAGAGTTTACATGTAAAGGTGCATTTGACCTTGAATATGGTGAAGCAAAAGCTGGAGAGTTTTTAGATGTAAAGATAACTCAAAAAGGGCTGAAGGTTTATACTCATGAAATCAACAACAAAGTTGTAGTAGATATTGATCATGAAAATTTGAAATGTGAAATTGCTGGTAAAGATCTACTGGCTGAAGTCAGAAACATAGTAGGGAGTTGAAAATGTCAAGAATTAATAAAAAAATTGTATTTGAAGAGCCAATTATAGTAGGTGGAAAAGAGTTAAGTGAAGTAACCATGAGAGTACCAAAAGCCAAAGATTTAAGAGCAGTTTCATATATAGAGGATCCAGTTATAAGAGATTATACGCTTGTATCAAATTTATGTTCACTTAATGCGTCAACTGAGGAGATGGATGAATTTGGAGCAAAAGAGTTGATGCAAATGCAAAAAGAGTTAAAAGCTTTTTTGTAATTTATCCTGAAGATATTATCAAAGTTACTTCCAAGATAGGTCATTGGCTGCATTTTGGAAGAAACGAACAATTAAATATGTATCTTCATGAATTAAAAGAGTATTTCAAAGAAGCTTTAGAGCTTGAAAAAGCCTATTTTATGCCAAGAAAGGAGAGCAGATGAGTACATTACTTACATTAGGAATTATACTTAGTGCCACTGATAAACTCTCTCCTATTCTTGCTTCATCTTCATCAAATCTTGATAAGCTTGATAGTAAAATAGGCTCTGTAAGTGCTAATATAACTAAACTTGGAACTGCTTCACTTGCACTTGGTTTGGCTATTACAGCCCCACTAAAAAGTGCACTAAATGATTATCAAAACTTAGCAGCAGCTCAAGGTGATATAGCGTCTTTAGGCATTGACGATAGTGGAATAAAAGCTATAACTAAAAGTGCAAGAGAGTTTTCAAACGAGTTCGCTGGTACTACTGCTCCTGAATTTATAAAAGCTTCATACGATATAAAAAGTGGTATATCTAGTCTTACTGATGAGGGTGTAGCTAAGTTTACAAAGCTATCAGCTTTAACTGCTTCCGCTACAAAATCTACTACTGGAGAAATGACTGAATTATTTGCATTAGGTTATGGTATTTTTAAAAATGCCAATGAAGATGATTTTGAATTTGGAGAGAGAATGTCCGCACAAATAGCCCGAGCAACACTAGCATTTAGAACTGATGGAGGTGATTTAACTTTGGGAATCTCTAATATAGGGGCTCAAGCTAAAAAAATGGGTGTATCGCTTAGTGAAGAATTATCAATAATTGGTAATGCAAAAGGTGCTTTTAAAACCGCAAGTGAAGCAGCAACTGGTTATCGTGCATTTTTGGATGGTGCAAGTTCAGCACAAGATAAACTAGGTCTTAGCTTCACTGATAGTGAAGGTAAAATGTTGCCCATGGTTCAGGTGTTACAAAAAATAAAAGATAAATATGGTGATGGGTTAGGTACTTTAGCTGCTCAAAAAGAGATTAAAGATGCTTTTGGATCTGGTGAGGCTGTAAAAATAGTAAATGCTTTAGTTGATAAAACTTATGATTTAACAAAATCTCAAAAAGAGTTAGAAAATGCCACGATGAATAATGTAAAAGCAATGGCAAAAGCTAGAAATAAAGGTAAAGAGTTTGTGATACTAGGTCAACAGATGAATAATGTATCTACTTTAATAGGTGGTGCATTTGCTCCTTTGGCACTCTCTCTTAGTGAAACTATTGGTGGGGTTGTAAAAAGTGTTTCAAGCTGGATGGAAGAGAATGAAGAGTTATCTTCTACTATATTTACAGGAATAGCGGTTATTGGTGGTCTTTTAACAGTTCTTGGTTCTGTAGGTGTTGTTGTTGGAGCAGTTGGTATGGCAATGCCTTTTTTATCTGGAGGTATTGGTTTGCTTACAGGTTCATTTGGGTTTTTAGGCACTGCCATAAAAGTTGTAAGCTCTGCATTTTTAACCAATCCAATAGGACTTGCAGTAACTGCAATAGCAACTGCAGCATATCTTATTTATGATAATTGGGAACCAATAAGTGAGTTCTTCATAAATCTATGGGATGGAATTGGTACAGCAGCTGAACCTGTACTAAACTGGCTTGAGTCAAAAATAGGAGCAGTTACAGAGATAATTAGTTCTATTAGTTCATTTTTTGGACTTGGTGGAGATATTAGTGCGACTGTAAAACCTGTTAGCTCTAAAGCAAATAACACAAGTATAGAAAACATACAAAAGGATGTTCTATCATCTAATATATCAAATTCTAATCAGCTTATTTATAACAATAATAGAAGTAATCAAGGTAGTTCAAAAGTGATTCACAATACACCTACTTATCATATAGTAGTTACTAGTCCTACAAATAATGTAGATGTAATAAAAGCTATAAAAGAGCATGAACATAATCAAAGGAATAGACAATATGAGGATGAATAAATGCTTGGGATGATAGGTAATTTTAAATTTCAAATGAATAAAACTCAGTTTGATACTATAAGTCATGAGGTAAATTATGACTGGAGCGAGAGCAAACGCATAGGCAATCATGCAAAACTTCAAGCTGTTGGGAAATCAAATGAAAGTTTTACATTTAGTGGCACTCTGATTTTAAAAAAAGTTGATAGCTTTAATAATCTAATAGAAATAGGAAATAAACAAGAACCAGTTGTTTTATCTTTTGTGAATGCAACTAGTATAAATGTAGTTATAGTAAATATAAAAAGAGATATGAGTATCTTTTTAAAAAGTGGTGAATTCATCAAACAGGGATTCACTATTACACTAAAAAGGTGGTACTCATGAAAGTAGTCGTAACAAGTAAACAAAGACTTGATGAGCTTATTTTCGCTCACTATGGTAGTTTAGAAAACTTGGAATTAGTTATTCAAGAAAATTCACACTTGAATGAAAAACTCTTTTTAGAAGCTGGAGATGAAGTGGAACTTAGTGAAGTAGAGGTACCTACAAAAGAAAAAACTACCCCAGCACTTTGGGATTGAAATGAAACCAATATTTAAACTCTTAGCCAATAACAAAGATGTAACAGACAACATTAATCTTAATAGTTCAAGCATTACCTTTAAAGATGAAGCTGGTGATCTAAGTGATGAGATAAGTTTAACTATAGAGGGAAGTTTCAAAAAACCAAAGTATGAGGATGAGCTAAAACTTTGGTTAGGTACCCAAGAGAATGGTCTCTTCTTTTGTGGAATATTTAAAGTACAAAGTTCTACTTACAAAGATGGGAATAGTAGGTGTATAGAAGTAAAAGCAACTGCAACTGATTTTTCTAAAAACTTGAAGATCAAAAGAAGTCTTAGTTATGAGAGTATATCTATAAAAAAGATAGTTCAAATGATAGCATTAAGACATGAGCTTGAAGTAGTAAGTGATTTTGAGGATATATTTGTTTTACATGTAGAGCAGACCAGTGAGAGTGATTTACACTTTTTAAAAAGATTAGCTGATGAGTATCATGCTCTTTTTTCAATAAAAAATCAAAAAATAGTTTTTAAAAAAAAGATAAAGGACAACAAAAAAAGCACCTCTTTACCAAGGTTCACTTTAGAAGTAAATGAAAATTCGACTATCAGTATTCAAAACATAAATAAAACTCTATATAACTCATGTAAAGCTCTATGGAGAGATACTAAAGAGAACAAACAAAAGAGTATAACAGTAGGTTTTGGTGAGCCTATAAAGGTTATAAAAGATAGTTTTGAAAATGAAGCTGATGCAAGACTAAAAGCAACTGCTTCGCTCCAAAAAGCAAATGCTGGTACAAAATTAGGCTCAATTAGTTCTTATGGTTTTGTTTTATATGCTGGAGGAATCTTAGACTTAAAAGGAACTATAGAAGATGATGGAGAGTATCTCATAAAAAGTGTTAATCATAAGCTTGATTCAAGCGGTTGGAATATAGATATAGAAATAGAAAACTAGACACAGCCACCTCTCCCAAGTTGACTGCAATAAAATTTTATCTAATAAATTACTTTTTCTTTAAAAAAGTGACTTTTTGGTACAAGGAAAAACAAATGCAGTCAACAAAGTTAAAAGCCCCATTTGGGTGGATAGGTGGCAAATCTAAACTTGCTAAGGATATCATTGATCTAATTCCTCAAAATCATACAACATATATAGAAGTTTTTGGAGGAGCACTTAGTGTACTTTATGCAAAAGAACCCTCAAAATTTGAAGTAGTAAATGACATAAACTCAGAGCTTATAAATCTTCATCGTTGCATTAGAACTAACCCTCAAACACTCTCTTATTATCTAAATCAATTACTCATATCAAGAGAATTATTTGATAATATCAAACGTAACAGGTTAAAACCAAGAAACAAAATTGAAGCAGCTGCTTTCTATTTGTATAGACTAACGCAATCATTTGGTAGCAAAGGTGACAACTTCGCTATGAGTGCCAAAAGTGGTAGAAAGCCAAAGGATATATATAAGTCATATGCAAAGTGGTCTAGAAGGCTTAAAGGTGTAACTATAGAAAACAAAAGTTTTGAAGAGCTAATAAAACTTTATGATAAACCAGACTCTTTTTTATATTTAGATCCTCCATATGTAAGTACAGAAAGTTATTATAAAAATACAGGGGGATTTGGAGTAAAAGAGCATGAGCTTTTAGCTGATCTATTATCTACATGTAAAGGTAAGTTTCTACTTAGTTATAACGATTGTGAACTTGTGAGAGAACTGTACAAAGGCTTTAATATTAGTACTACTAAGGAGATTGAATATACGCTTGGTAAGAATGTACATAAAAAGAATAAGAGTGTTAAAGAGGTGTTTATAACGAATTATTAGAGGCACTTTTCGTGCCTCATCAAATATAATTATTTTAAAAATTGAAAATATGTAAACTCATTAATACCTCTTGAAAGTATTTGTTTTTCTATATTATTTTTTAACAATAAAGAAGATACTTCAAAATGTGTTTTATATGGTAATAGTTTGTCAAAATCACCTATTTTTGCAACTCTAAAACCATTAAGCATTTTAAAATTTATTACTGCTTCAAAATTGTCTTTATACTTTGAGATAATAATAGAACTAGCACAATCAACTTTACTTGTAAAATATACTGGTGCTTTTGCACCTGTTTTTTTATTTGTTACAACCGATTCAAAATCACGATATGCTTTCTTATCTTCACAAAGATTAAATTTTGCTGTATATGGTAATTTGTCAATATAAAAAATTATTTTTTTATCATCTTTACCTTCTATATTTTCTGTATAAACTAACGTCTTAATAGCACTGTTTTTATTCCCAATAACATGTTTACTATTATCATATTTAATTAAATCTTTTTCAAGAATTTCTCTTTCTATATTGGCTTGTTTTGTTACACAACCTGTAAAAACTAACGATACTGCCACTAATGATAAAAATGTTTTTTTCACTTGCTTCCTTCTTATAAATTTTACGTAATATTATCATAAGTAAATATTTTTAACAAAATTATGATGAGTTTTACTATAAAATAACTCAATGTTTAAGGAGCAATAATATGAAAAAAGCCAATATTTATGATTATATAAAGGAAAATCCTAACGAGAAAAAGTTTTTAAAAAAAATATACATGGAATGTGGCAATTGTGACTACTTTGATTCAGAATATATTTATACAAATAAAAAATGCTATATACTTACTAGAGAATGCTATGCATATAAAAATATACCAAGTTCTATAAAGTAATGCTAAACTACAAAGACATAATAGAAAAACTAAAAAATATACTTTCTAAAGAGTTAGGAAATAAAAAAATATTTGATAAAGATATAGCTTTATCTCTTGGAATAGATTATGATAACTTTAGAAAACAAAAAACTAGGAATCACAGCATTCCATACTATGAGATTATGAGTTTTTTAGCTAAAAGAAATATATCTATAAACTGGTTCTTCTTCAACCAGTTACCAGAGTCTCTTATTGATTCAACTTCTAATTATATTATAGTTAAATATCAAAATAATATACTTGCATCAACAGGAGGAGGCTCTTTTAATTATGAGTGTGAACCAATACCTTTAATTATTGATAAAACTATTTTAGATCATATAAATAGCAGCTATAAATATACAGAGGTGTTAAAGAGTTTTGGTGAAAGTATGGAGCCTGATATAAGGGATGATAGTCTAGTATTTATAGATAAGAATCAAATAAATATCACAAAAGATGGAATATTTGCAATAAATACAAATAATGGTTTATTTTTAAAAAATATTGAGTTAAAAAATGATAAAATCATCCTGAAGTCTTCCAATAAGTTATACAAAGACATATATTTACATGTAAATGAGGTTCATATTATTGGTAGAGTTTGTGGAGTATTTTTAAAGGTTTAAAATGGAAGTAACAACGTTAAATATATTAAGTGTGATAGGTACTTGGATTGCAGCTATAGGCACTGTTGGAGCTGTAATTACATCTCTTTGGTTGGCTAGTAGCAATAATAGAGTAAAGTTAAAGATTAGTGCTGAAACAAATTCTCTTCTTTCTTCTAATGAGTCAGGGCATAAGGAAGTGTGCTTAATTCATATTGTAAATATAGGAACAAGACCAATAAAAATAAACAATATAGGGTGGACAATAGGTAAAGGAAAAAAGAAAATAACTTTACTTCAAAATACAAATGGCTCAACTATAGATAATGTACCAAAAACTATCTTGGAAAATGAAGATATAAATATCGATATATCTTTTATCGGTAACAAACTAAACTGGATTGAAAATATGGCAAAATTTGCCATGAAGCATGATATTGATACGTTACAAATAATTGCTACTACTAATATTAACAAAACATTTAAAGCTAAAGCAGGAAAAAGTATAATAAGTAGTATTCTTAAAAAGAAGAAAGAACTAGAAAACAAATAATTATTTTCTTTTAAAAAGTGAGTATATAAGGCTCTTTATCATTGGTTTTTATACACACTAACATTTCATAAGCAACTAATTAACATTTCATAAGCGTTTTGACACATAACTGAAAACCAAAAAGCAATAGAAAAAATCAAATGAGGAAATAAAATCAGAACTATACTAATGGTAAAAAACAAAGTAGCAAATGATATAATTT
>NZ_JADGFC010000252.1 GCF_016744025.1 Sulfurimonas sp. | reverse complement strand
ACTTCTTTGTTTTTGGTCGAATAAGATTAGCAGATTATCGATTAATCCTATCTTTCAACTTACTTTCAAAAAATTGCACTTGATTTTAGAATTGGCGTCCTAAATATATGGGCACTATTATTAGTGATATCTGTAGCAATATTGCTCTAACAGCTTCAACATCTTGTTTAGCTTCATTCAATCCAACTAGTTGTTCAGTTCCTACTATTGTTACTAAAAGTGCTATTGTTATTATCGTTGCAAGCAATCCAATACCTACCACCTTTGATAAAATAATCATTAAATTTTTAATATCTAAGTTAGTGATAAATTTTCCTTGACCAAACTCAACATTGTTAATAAGAAACTCAGTATTTTTCTTTTTTAAAAACGCATTTCCATAAATAAAAGAAACTAGCATTAATAAAAGTATTATTGGTATAGTAATCATTTTACTAACACCTATTGTAGATAAAATAGCGGTAGATGCAAAGAAAATTAGAATATACATAAGGAAAAAGCCCAATGGATAGGCAAAAAGGTTAATATAGGCTTGTTTAGACTTACCTAGAAATTTAAAACGAATATTTGAAAAACTTGTCATTTTCATGTTAAACATCATACTTCTTAGGATGATCCATGGTATTGCTATAAGTAGAAGAAGAATAAGGAAAACACTAGCGAATGCAAATACTCTCTCAACAATTACATATGTAATTAACAATAGCATAGCAATAACGTAACCAACAAATAATTGCTTACCGGTAGCATGATACTCAAAGTTTCTATCCTCAAGTGTACTGTTAGCATGAAAGTAACGACGATTTCTAACTTTCGCCCATGGGTAGTACATACCTAATGTAACCAATGTTAGTAATATGTTTACAATCCATATCTTAAAATATTCACTTGCATCTAAGTCAGCAATAGTACGAGCAACTTTTTGAATCTTCTTTATACTTCTAAAAGATAATGAGAATCTACTAACTGCTATATCTAAAACATCTTTGGCCTCTGCTTCTAAGACACAAAACTTCTCTATATCTGCATCACTAAGTTTTGCATTAAACTTATCTTGACCTCTTTTTTTAGAAAATATATGAGCTTCAACAACTTTACGGTGTAACTCTTTTGAGGTAAAACTAGACTTGTCATCTGCTTTGACATTTTGCATAACTACATTTATATCTACTCTATCTAAAAATGGATCGGAGAGTCTATTTTTATATCTTTGAATTTCAAGTTCGTTGCATCTACAATCTAGATGCTCATTTAGAAGATTTCCACAAGGACATGGATTCATTGCTCCTATAAATAAGAAGTCACTTGGATATTCTACTTTGGAGTTTACACGAGAAATTCGGATGCGATTATCTTGCATCGGTTCTCTTAAAGCTTCTAGTATATTTTTAGAAAAATGAGGCAGTTCATCGAAAAATAATTCTAGGTACAATTTACTATTAGACTATTTAGTTTAAGCAGTGACATAAAATAGAGGATTTTTTGATGAAAAATATAATCATTTTTAAGATGGAGT
>NZ_JADGFC010000251.1 GCF_016744025.1 Sulfurimonas sp. | reverse complement strand
GAAGTAATTCTTCAATTAATTTTATTGCTTTTTTTGTATCAAATTGCCATTCACACTTGATATTTTTTGCTATCCCTAGTCCTAAATTTTCAACCTTGTATCGCGGGTAAACTTCATACTCTTTCTGACAATCTTTATTCGAATAATCATTCCAGTTAGAAACTTTGTATTCAATTAATTCGTCCTTTCCTAAAAGAAATGGATTTTTTGATATTGAAACAACAAACGATTTTATTAGAATATCTGGTTGATAAAGTGATAACCTTTGTTTTTTAACCTCATTCAATGTAAAAATTGCAATAAGAGCAGATATGAAAGTTCCTATTCCTGAAAAAATTATAATTAACTCTTTATACTTTAATAAAAATTCTATCATTAGTCTTATTCTTCTGATTATTAATTATCTCCTCGTTCCACATTAGCTAATATACTTTTGGGGCATTCAGCCTCTTTGGGCTTTAGTTTTTTGAAGTCTTTATTATTCTCATTTAAGAAATTACATAAATTATCAATTGTCGGAAATAGTCTATGCTCGTTATACCCGTATAGATTTAAAGACTCTCTTATTTGTTGTTTTATCGCTTCACCTTCGATTCTAACCCTTACTAATTTATCATCAACAAATGGTACAGTAGGGTCTGGAAAAGCTTGAAGTATACCAGACTGTGCACTAATTCTAGGTGAAACTATTGGAGGAAGAAAAAAGAAGTCTTCTGTATATCTTGGATGGGTTATAATAGCTTCACCAACTTCACTACTGTACGTCTCGCCTTCGTCTTCCAATTCCATAATAGTTCTTATATTGAAAGAATGTTCATACGCATATACAACACTACACTTATCGTCATTATTTTTAATAGCAAAATACAATGCTACAAAAGGGTCTGTTGTCCAATCTAAAAGTCTAGTTGCTAGTCCGTGGTGTTGGGCTAGTGCTAATGAATACATTGCTTTATCTGGTAAATTCTGATACTCTGTGGCTTTTAGAGTAAAGGTTTTAAATATATCAGACTCTATTCTTTCAAGTGTTTTCTTATCTACTTCGTAGTCCTCATAATACCTTCCAATTTTAGGTATTAGCTTAAAGTCTATTTCTTCAACTCCCCTGAAAAGAAAGTAGTCCACTTTATCAGTAATAAATTCCCTGTATTCAACTAAGTTTTTTATTATTACATCGTTCGCCATAGATCTCTTTAAGTTGTATTTGTTAAATCAAGCACCTCTTTTTATTGATCTACTAAAGTACTCATTATTTAACGTTGTCCTTTAACATTAAAAATAAATATGAGGAGATAAAAGACAGTATGAATCCCCATATGAAATAGCCTCGTCTAAAAAAGAGCTTATTTCATTTAAGAATTGGTCATCTTTTCAAAATATTGTCTCATCCGCTTTGCAATAAAAGCAATATGAGACTTAAACTCATCAGAAATCTTATCAAAACACACCTTCATGTAGCTAAATAGACTGTCATGTTACTTTTCACCCCTCCATGTAGGAAAATAAGCCGCCATGTTACATTTTAAC
>NZ_JADGFC010000012.1 GCF_016744025.1 Sulfurimonas sp. | reverse complement strand
AAAAAAGATAAACAAGAAAATATTCCAGATAAAGAGTTTGAGACTATTCCTGAAGCTTCTCTTATGCATAAAGGAATGGAAACATATGACCTATATGTACTTATTATAAGCAATAAAAAAATTCATTTCGATAGTTTCGCACAGGCAGATGAAGAACTTATAAAAGAAGAGAAGTACAAAAACTTGATGAGCTTATAGAGTTTATAAATGATAAGAACTATACAACTCTTAAAGTCGTAATAAAGCCAAGAAACTACTAACTTTATATAAATAAAACAAGTACGCAAAAGATCGAATCTATTGAAAAAGTTTTAGATAGAAAAATCAATCATTTGTTATACAAATAATCAACACTCCTTTTAGCCACTTCATTATGGCAGAATTTATGAGTTTTCTAAAATAGGAGTTTTTATGAAAGATAAATCGTTGATTAAGAATATAGGTTTTCAAGTATTGATAGCCATGATTTTTGGAGCTTTAGTTGGTGTAGCAATGGGTCCAGAAGCTATTATGTTCAAACCATTGGGTGATATTTTTATTCACTTAATCAAAATGTTAGTTGTTCCATTGATTGCAGTTGCAATCATCGCTGGTGGAGCAAACTTAGGTGATAGTCCTAGTGCTGGTAAAATAGGTATTGGTACAATAGCCTTTTTTATGATCACTTCAGCTGTAGCAGTTTCTTTGGCTATTTTTGCTGGAGAATTTTTTCAACCAGGTGTAGGAATTGACTTAAGTAGTGTTGAAAGCATGTTCTCAAATCAGTATGCTGATAAAGGTGCATTACCAGGAGCAATGGAAACTATTGTTGGTATGATTCCTACAAACTTCTTCCAATCGCTAAACGATGCAAATATATTACAAATCTTAGTATTTTGTCTATTTTTTGGTATTGCAGTTTCTAAACTAGATACTGATAAAAGATTGTCAATAACTAATGGATTAGATGCAATAATTCAAGCACTAATCTGGATGGTAAATATTGTAATGTACATCGCACCACTTGGTGTATTTGGTCTTATGGCTGAAGCTGTTGGTACATATGGTTTTGATGTTTTAACTTTAGTATTAAAATTATTTTTAGTATATATTGGTGCTATCTTAGTTTATGGCTTTATTTTCTACCCACTAATGATAAAAACATTTTCAAAAATGTCAGTTAGAAAATTCATGTCTGCTGTGAAAAAACCTCAGATGGTAGCACTATCAACTGCTTCATCAATGGCTACTCTTCCTGTAACAATGGAGACTTGTGAAGAAGATTTAGGTATTTCTAAATCAACTACATCTTTTGTTCTTCCTCTTGGCGCTACTATAAACATGAGTGGTAATGCTATTTATTATGGTCTTGTTGCTGTCTTCTTTGCTCAAGTATATGGAATAGAATTAGGATTTAGTGCTTACGCTGCTATCGTTTTTACTGCTACTATTGGTGCTATCGGTCAAGCCGGTGTTCCTGGTCCTAGTTTCCTAGTTGTTGCTGTTTTATTAGCTGCTGGTATTCCTATTGAAGGACTTCCATTGTTATTTGCACTAGACAGAATCTTTGATATGATTAGAACTGCTCTAAACATTACGGGTGACGCAGCTTGTGCTGTTATCATAGATGAAATCAATGATAAAAAAGACATCTTAAAACCTATTAAAATCTAAATATAAATACTGAAAATAATATTTTTTATTTTCAGTATTTTCCACTCATTTAAACTTCAATATATTTTAAACTACACCACTTCAAAGCCAAGAAACTACTAAATTTTGCTATAATAACTAAAATAAAATTTATATAAAGAGAACCACTATGCAAAAAGTCGAGCCAATGACACTTTTCGGTTACGAAAAACTACAAGCAGAAGTAAAAGATTTAAAAGAAGTTAAAAGACCAGCAATTGTTAAAGCGATTGAAGACGCATTAGAGCATGGAGATTTAAAAGAAAATGCTGAGTACCATGCAGCTAAAGAGGGTCAAAAAAATATAGATAATCGTTTAGCAGAATTGGCAGAAATTTTAGGTTGTTCTCGCATTGTTGATCCTAGTGAACTTGAACATGCAAAAATTAGTTTTGGTTCAACTGTTGTTATGACTGATATGGATAGTGATGAAGAACTCACTTATACTATTGTTGGTGGTTGTGAAAGTAATCCAGATATGGGTCTTATCTCTTTTGGTTCACCTTTGGCAAAACAACTTCTTGGACGTGAAGAGGGTGACGAGGTAAAAGTTAAACTTCCAAACGGCGTAAAAGAGTATGAAATAGAAGAAGTTAAATATCAGGAGATTGTTTTTGAGTGTAATTAATGTAGGAGTTATCGGAGCTAGTGGTTACACTGGTTTAGAACTTGTAAAAATCCTTATAAATCATCCAAAGTTTACTCTATCTTATGTTGCTAACTCTACGGGTGGCATAACTATAGATAAATTACATTCATCGTTATCAGGTGTTTGTGAGCTTGAAGTTCAAAAAGCTGATATAGAAAAAATAGCATCTTCTTGTGAGCTTGTGTTTTTAGCACTTCCTCACAAAACTGCTATGGCTTATGTTAAACCACTTATAGCTAAGGGTGTAAAAGTAGTTGATCTTTCAGCTGATTATAGACTTCCTCAAGATATTTATGAAGAGTTTTATACACCTCATACAGATCCAGATAACTTAGAACATGTTGTTTATGGACTTCCTGAACTTTACCGTGAAGAGTTAAAATCAGCTAAACTTGTTGCAAATCCTGGTTGTTTTCCAACATCAGCACTTTTAGGCTTAGTTCCATTTATGAGTAAAAGAATAGAAAATACGCCAATCATTGTAGATGCAAAGACTGGTGTTAGTGGAGCAGGAAAGAAACTAAGTGATGTTACTCACTTTGTTAATGTTAACGATAACTTATTTGCTTATAATCCTATGATGCACAGACATGCTCCTGAAATAGCGCAAAAGCTTGGTGTTTCATTTGATGAAGTGAACTTTGTTCCGCATCTTATTCCTCTAACTCGTGGAATGCTATCATCTATATATATACAAGTGAATCAAGACTTTGATGCTTTTGAAGTACTTAGTGAGTTTTATAAAAATGAACCATTTGTACGTGTAAGTGAACATCCTGTAGATATGAAAAATGTAGCAGGGACTAACTTTTGTGATTTGTATGTTAAACAAAAAGGAAATGTACTATTTATATCTAGTGCAATTGATAATCTAATGAGAGGTGCTTCATCTCAAGCAGTTGTAAATGCAAATATAATGATGGGTATATGTCAAAAAACTGGGATACCAACAATAGCATATGTTCCATAGTGATATAGAACTAAAAGAGGGTGCATTTGTTGTCTCAGATGCACACTACTCACACCTTCGGCCAGAACTTCTTAACTTCTTAAAAGCAATTCAATCAAAACAACTTCAACCAAGTCAACTTATACTAATGGGTGATATCTTTGATACTCTTTTTGGAAATGTTCCTTATACTCAAAAAGTGAACTTTGAAGCTGTCAATATTATAAACGAAATATCTCAAAGTATGGAAGTGGTATATTTAGAAGGTAATCATGACTTTAATCTAAAAAAGATATTTCCAAAAGTAAAAGTATTTGGAATCAAACAACAACCTCTTAAAGTAAGATGCAAGAATAAAACCATTTTGCTCGCGCATGGTGATATACAGAGTCCATTACTTTATAATGTATATACTGCAATTATAAGAAACCCTTTTGTTATTAGTATATTAAATATATTTGACATAATCTCAAGACATTCCATTATTAAGAGATTAGATGAGTATTTGAGTAAAAAAGAAGATTGTAAAGAGTTTACAGGATTTAGAAAATACATTCAAAATAGGCTTGATGGTAAATATCAGTGTGACTACTTTATAGAAGGGCACTTCCATCAAAATAAAACTCTAAAATATGATGAATTCATTTATACTAATTTAGCAGCTTTTGCTTGCAATCAAAGATATTTTATTGTAAACTTTACACAAGATGTTGAATTGTTAGAAGAAAACTTTTTTATATAAGACAACAATATCAGGAGATGTGAAATATGCATACAGAAGATTCGCTGAAAGTAGGTTCCAATGAAATGGAACTTGTTGACTTTCGTATTTTAAAAGAAGAAAATGGCGAAATTTATGAAGGGATATACGGCATTAATGTTTCAAAAGTTCGTGAAATTATTAAGATGCCAAACCTTACAGAATTACCAGGAACACCTGAATATATAGAAGGTATTTTTGATCTGAGAAGTGTTGTAATCCCTGTAGTAAACTTAGCTAAGTGGATGGGTATTACAACACCAGAATCAGCAGAATCTGACTCTAGAGTAATTATCACAGAGTTTAATAATGTTCTGATAGGATTTGTAGTTCATGAGGCAAAACGAATCAGAAGAATTAACTGGAGTGATATTGAACCAGCTTCTTTCGTAAGTGGTGCTGGTTCTCTAGATGGTAGTAAAATTACTGGTGTAACTAAGATAGAGGATGATAATGTACTTCTTATTCTTGACTTAGAGAGTGTAGTACAGGATTTAGGTCTATATGAACCAGATATTGATTATATTCCAGAAAATATGGATAATTTCACAGGTTTAGCTCTTATTTTAGATGATAGCTCAACTGCAAGAAAAATCGTTAAAGAAGCTGTACAAAAGATGGGATTTAATGTTATCGAAGCCGGTGACGGTCAAGAAGGTTTAGATAAACTAGATGATTTACATAAAATGTATGGTGATGATATAGCTAAACAACTAAAGATAATTATCTCTGATGTTGAGATGCCAAAAATGGATGGTTTCCATTTTGCTGCCAATGTTAAAGAAGATGGTAGATTTAACAATATTCCTATTGTATTTAACTCATCAATTAGTGATCATTTTAGTGAGAGTAGAGGTAAAGAAGCAGGCGGTGAAGCTTATTTAGTTAAGTTTGAAGCAAGCTCATTTTACGATGAAGTAGCACGAGTTGTTCGTGCACATATGAAGTAGGAGCGTAAGAATGGATGAATTTCAAGAAATATTACAAGATTTTTTAGTTGAGTCATTTGAACTTGTTGAAAAATTAGATGAAGATTTAGTCGAGTTAGAAGCAACTCCGGAAGATTTAGAACTTTTAAACGGAATCTTTCGCGTTGCTCATACAGTTAAAGGGGCTTCATCGTTCCTTAACTTTGATGTTTTAACTCACTTAACTCATCATATGGAAGATGTTTTAAATAAAGCAAGACACGGTGAACTAATTATTACTCCTAATATTATGGACGTAGTTCTTGAGTCTATAGATTTAATGAAACAACTTCTATATGTTATCCGAGACACAAGTGCAGATGCAGGTGTTGATGTTGCAGCTTGTGTTGCGAGACTTGATGAGGTTAGTGGTGGAGATGGTAATGTTCCAACACCAGAAGCTTCTGCCCCTGTGATAGAAGAAGTTGCACCAGTTGTAGAAGCAGCAACTCCTGTTGAAGCAGAAGATGAACTAGACTATGACAATATGTCAGATGATGATGTAGAAGCTGAGATTCAGAGACTTCTTAATGAAAGACAAGTTGAAGATAAAGCTAAAAGAGAAGCTAAAATTGCAGCGGGAGAAGATGTTCCAGCTCCTCCTCCTTCACCTGAAGATGTTGCTAAACAAGAGGCTAAAGAGCCAGAAGCTCCAGCACCAGCTGCTGCTCCGGTACCAGTTACTCCAACTCCTGCACCAGCTAAAGCTGAAGACGTAAGAGATGATGCAAAGGCTGCTGCTCCTGCTAAAAGAGCAGCTGCTACGGTTGAGCAAACTATTCGTGTTGATGTGAAAAGACTTGATCACCTTATGAACCTAATTGGTGAACTTGTTCTTGCAAAAAATAGACTTATAAAAATCAATGATGATGTTGAAGAACGTTATGAAGGTGAAGAGTTCTTAGAAGAGTTAAATCAAGTTGTTTCTATTGTTTCTCTTGTTACAACAGACCTTCAGATTGCTGTAATGAAGACAAGAATGCTTCCTATTGGAAAAGTGTTTAACAAGTTTCCTAGAATGATTCGTGATTTAACTAGAGAGTTAAATAAGAAAATAGAGCTAGAAATAGATGGAGAAGAGACAGAGCTTGATAAGTCTATCGTTGAAGAAATTGGTGATCCATTAGTTCATATTATTAGAAACTCTTGTGATCATGGTATTGAAACGCCAGATATTCGTTTGGCAGCTGGTAAAGATGAAACAGGTACTATTTCTTTAAAAGCTTATAACGAAGGTAATCAAATCGTTATTCAAATTGATGATGATGGTAAAGGCTTAGATGCCCAAATGCTGAAAAACAAAGCATTGGAAAAAGCTCTAATCAGTGAAAAAGAAGCTGATAATATGAGTGATAAAGAAGCTTTTGGTCTTATCATGAAACCAGGTTTTTCAACTGCCGTAGCTGTAACTAATGTTTCTGGACGTGGCGTTGGTATGGATGTTGTAAAGACAAACATCGAAAAAGTTAATGGTATCATTGATATTGAGAGTGAAAAAGGTCAAGGTAGTTCTATTAGGTTGAAGATTCCTTTAACTCTTGCAATTATCCAAGCTCTTTTAGTTGGTGTACAAGAAGAATATTACGCAATTCCATTATCTTCAGTACTTGAAACTGTTAGAATCTCTAAAGATGAGATTTATACAGTTGAGGGACGTTCGGTTATGAGACTAAGAGATGAAGTATTATCTTTAGTTCATATCGGAGATATCTTTGAAGTTGAGAGAATTTTAGATTCTAGCGAACATGCTTATGTTGTTGTTCTAGGTCTTGGTGCTCAAAAACTTGGACTAATAGTTGACTCTCTTGTAGGTCAAGAAGAAATTGTTATTAAGTCACTAGGCGAATACTTAAAAGGTATCGAAGGTGTAGCTGGTGCAACAATTCGTGGTGATGGTGGTGTAACTTTAATTGTTGATGTTGTAGCAATTATGGATATGGCAAAAAGTGTAAAAGCAACAGCAATGATTTCAGATCAAAATGGTGATGGAGCTGGAACTAAAGAGAAAACGAAAGCTAGTGATTATACTATTATGATTGTTGATGATTCTAAAACAGATAGAATGATTATGAGAAAATCACTTGAAGCTACTGGAATGATTTTAGTTGAAGCAGCCGATGGTCAAGAAGCTCTAAATGTATTAAAGCAAGGTGATCATAATTTTGATGCTATGCTTATTGATATCGAGATGCCAAGAATGGATGGATATACTTTAGCAACAGAGATTAAAAAATATAACAGATACAAAAATATGCCTCTGATTGCAGTTACATCACGTACAGGTAAGTCTGATCGTATGAGAGGTGTAGAGTCTGGAATGGTTGAGTATATTACAAAACCTTATTCTGCTGACTATCTATCAAGTGTTGTTCAAAGAAATGTTAACTTTAAATCGGAGTTCTTATCATGAGTGATAAATTAAAAGAAGTAATTAATAAACAGAGTGCACAAAAAGGTGAGTCTCTGGACCAATCAGATGATATAGTTCAGTTAGTTGGATTTATTATTGGTGAAGAAGAATATGCGATTCCAATTTTATCAATTCAAGAGATTATCAAACCTTTTCCTTGGACTAGAGTTCCTCAAGTTCCAAAATATGTTATGGGTGTTTTTAATCTTCGTGGTGCTGTTATTCCTCTTATTGACCTTCGTTTGAAGTTTGGTATATCAGAGAAAAAGCATAATGATGAAACTCGTTTTATTGTAATGAAAGATGGTGATGATGTTGCTGGATTTGTTATAGATAGATTAACAATGGCAATCAGAATTAAAAAGACAAATATTGGACCTGCGCCTGACACTATTAATGGTGATAACACTATGATAGATGGTGTTGGTAAACAAGAAGATAGAATAATAACTATACTTAAAGTAAACAAGTTATTAGAGAGAGATTTTTAATTAACTATTCACTATCTGAAACTAAACTCTCTTTGAAATTTTCAGGAGAGTTTACACTTTATACTATAACTTCTTATCAAAAAGAAATTGGTAAAATTGATTTCTCTAAAGTCAAAACAGTCGATTTTGATTTAGAAGATGTAGTCTACTTTGATACTGCTGCATCTATTTTTATAAACTCAACTGTAAAAGAGTTTAATGAAAAAAAAATAAGTTCTAATATTCTTACAACTGATAAAGATATCTTAGATACTTTAGAATTAGTACAAATATCTAAAAAAACATCTAAACCTCTTCCTAAAAAAGCAAAAAGAACTCTTTTAGAAATTCTAGGACAAACTACTTATTTTTACTACAATGGGTTTTTAGCATTTATGGCTTTTATCGGAAAACTATTTGCTACTAAATTAAGTTACTTGAGTAATATTAATAATATTAGATTTAAAGAGATAGCTTTTGAGATGAATGAGAGCGCTATTAAAGCTTTGGGAATCATAGCATTAACTAGTTTTTTAATTGGTCTAGTCGTAGCTTATCAATCAGCATTTCAACTAAAGATATATGGTGCAAATATATTTATAGTGGATATGCTTGGAATTTCGATGCTTAGAGAACTAGCCCCATTAATGACAGCCGTTGTCATAGCAGGAAGAAGTGGTTCATCTTTTACTGCTCAAATCGGTGCTATGAAGATTACAGAAGAGTTAGATGCAATGAGAACTATGGGTTTTGATCCGTATCTATTTTTGGTGATACCACGTATCATTGCCTTGATGATTATGATGCCTATACTTATATTTGTTGCTGATATCATGGGTGTTTTTGGCGGATTGATAGTTGCATCTGTTGATTTAGGAATAAGTCCACAACTTTTTCTAGAAAGATTTAATGATGTTGTTGCAGCAAAACATTTTTTTATAGGTATTGCAAAAGGTCCATTTTTTGCATTTCTTATAGCATCTATAGGTGTGTATAGAGGACTTATGGTAAAAGATGATACTCAAAGTATTGGTTTTAACACTACTAAGAGCGTTGTTGAAGCTATATTTGCAGTGATAGTATGTGACGCAATATTTTCTATACTTTTTACTAACTTGGGGATTTAATGTCAACAATAATTAAAGTAAATAACCTTAAGACAGTTTTAGATGATAGAGTTATTCATGATGGATTAAATCTCACAATCAAACAAGGTGAGATATATGGACTATTGGGTCCATCAGGTTGTGGTAAAACAACACTTCTACGTGAGATGGTAATGCTTCAAGATTTTCACTCTGGTTCTATTGAAATTTTAGGGCAAAATATAGGAAATATAAAACATAAACAAGCACAAAAACTTAGACGTGAGTGGGGTGTTTTATTTCAAGCAGGAGCTCTTTTTTCATCTTTGAATATAAAAGAAAATATCTCTCTACCTTTAATCGAGTACACAGATCTTTCTAAAAAAATGATAGATGAGATAGTTGAGTTTAAAATAAACCTTGTTGGTCTTAAATCAGAAGATGCACTTCTTTATCCTTCACAAATTAGTGGTGGTATGAAGAAAAAATCAGCCTTAGCTCGTGCACTTGCTATGGATCCAAAACTCTTGTTTTTAGATGAGCCAACTAGTGGACTAGACCCGATATCTGCAAGAGAATTTGACTCTTTGATTCTTAAACTAAGAAAGCTTTTAGGTTTGAGTATTGTAATGGTTTCACACGATTTACAATCAATTCATGATACACTCGATTCAGTCGCTATTATAGATGAAAAGAAAATAGTTTATGAGGGTGATTTGAGCGATATAAAAAATAGTGATAGCAAATTCATACAAACATTTTTTAAAGGAGCTAACTAAATGAATAATAAAGTTAACTATACAGCAGTTGGAATAATGGTTCTATCTGGAGTGACATTAATGTTGATTTTTACTTATTGGCTTTTGAAGCCATCAGCAGAAAATCAAACAGAGATATATAATATACTTTTTGATGAGTCTGTTCTTGGGCTAAATGTAGATTCTACTGTTAAGTATAGAGGTATAGACGTTGGTAAAGTTAGTAAACTTCGTATTAATCCTAAAAACTCTGAACAGGTAGAAGTTCAAGTTACTATATTAAAAACAACACCAATAAAAGAGACAACAGTTGCAAAGTTGACATCTCAAGGTATTACAGGTCTTAGTTATATCAATCTAAGTCTTGGAGACAATGGTGCTGCTCGTCTTTTGGCAAAAGATGGTGAAGAATATCCAGTTATAAAAACAGAAGCTTCATTTTTTGAACGTTTTGAAAAATCCTTAAGAAGTGTTTCAACTAAAATGTCTAAAACTCTAAGTAGAACAGAAGAACTTTTAAATGAAGATAATCAAGAGCAAATAACAGTGCTCTTAGAATCAACAGCTTCTTTTATGACTCAGATGGATAAGCTAATGACTGATGATGCAATAAAAGATTTACATGAATCTATTAAGAACTTTAACAGTGCTTCAAAGCAGATGGACGCACTAATGCCAAAGATTGAACTTTTTGTTGATGGTAGTGTAGCCTGGGAAAATAAGATAGCTAATTCATTTGCTTCAATTATGAATAGTTACCTTGGAATTAGTGCTTCTATGGATAGGTTTAAATTAGCAATAGCAAATGGAGACTTTAATATAAAAGAGATATCTACTGATGTTGTTCCTACTATGAATAATACACTCATTGAACTGCAGCATCTAATGATTAGAATAGAGAGTGCACTTAACCAGCATGAAAGAAGTCCTGGTGATATATTATTTAAACAAGAAGAGATCAAAAAAGGTCCAGGAGAAGAGTAATGATACGAATTAGTTTAGCAATTATGCTTATATTTATAATATCTGCTTGTTCAACAACAGAACCTGCAGTTACGGAGTATAAATTATCTCAAAAAGCACTGAAACATATTAGTTCATTTCAAGGATGTAAAGATAAATCGCTCAAAGTCTCACAAGCATTTAGCTCAAGTTCACTAATGTCACTGCAGATGAAATATGTTTTGGATGGTCATAAAATATATTCCTACTCACAAGCACAATGGAGTAACTCACCAAATCAAGAAGTTTCATCTCAGGTAGTAAAAGTTCTTAGAGAATCGAAATTATTTAAAAACACTCAAAACTCAAAGTCAAGAAGTAAAAGTGATCTTATATTAGAGATAAATATAGAAGATTTTATGCAATACTACAGTAAAAACATAGATCAGTCATATGTAAATGTTGAAATAAGTTTTACACTGATAGACTCAAAAACAAGTGAAGTAATTGCTACAAATACTTTTAGAGCAAATGAAGAAGTTATTACACAAGACGCGTCTGGTGGAGTAAAAGCTTTAGATGCAGCTCTCTCTGATATTTTAGTTCAAGGCTTAAACTCTTTAAATGAGGTTTGTAAGTGATAAAAGAGAGCGAATATAAAAAAAGAAGAGAGACATTAGCAAAAAAGTTATCTAAGAACTCAATAACTATCCTCTTTAGTGCTAATAATAAAACTCGTTCTAACGATACAAATTATCCATATAGACAAAATAGTAACTTCTACTACCTGACAGGATTCAAAGAAGACAATTCTTTTCTTGTTATCCTCAAAGGTAAAAAAGATGTAAAAATAATACTTTTTCTTCAACATAAAGATGAAGTCTATGAACTTTGGAATGGAAAAAGATTAGGAGAAGAGAAGGCTAAAAAAAGATTTTTAGTTGATTTGGTTTTACTCAGTAAAGATTTTAAAAAGAGTATAAAAGAGCTTAGTACAAATATAAAATATATTTATACTGACTTTAATGAGAAAATGCCTAAAGCTAAAAAATTTCTAAAAGATAATTTTTCAGTTCATAAAGATATTGCACCTCTTATCGGTGAAATGAGACTTATTAAATCAAAATCAGAAATAAAGTTAATACAAAAAGCTATTAAGATTACAAAAAAAGCTCATCATAAAGCAATGAGTATTAATAAAAAAAATAAAAATGAGTATGAGCTTCTTGCATCTATAGAGTATAACTTTAAAAAGAATGGTGCTTATAGTGATGCTTATACTTCAATAGTGGCATGTGGAGATAGTGCAAATACATTACATTATATATCCAATGATAAGCCCTTAGTAGATGATGAACTTATTCTTATAGATGCTGGATGTGAATATGAATACTATGCAAGTGATATAACTAGAACCATACCTGTAAGTGGAAAATTTTCAATAGCTCAAAAAGATTTGTACAATATGATTTTAGAGACTCAATATAAAATAATTCAAATGATAAAACCAGATGTTTTAAGAACAGACTTACAAAAACAAGCGGAGATACTTCTTACAAAAGGTTTGCTTAGTCTTGGCATCTTAAAAGGTAACTTTAAAAAGCTCATAGAAGGGCAAGAACACAAAAAGTACTACCCACATGGCATAGGACATTGGATGGGACTTGATGTCCATGATGAAGCTCCTTATCTAGATATAAATAAAAAAGAGATTGCTCTTAAAAAAGGTATGGTTTTAACAATAGAACCTGGCATCTATATATCAAAAGATGATATGAATGTGCCAAAGAGATTTAGAGGTATAGGAATTAGAATAGAAGATGATATTTTAGTTACAAAAAAATCTTATAAATATTTATCTAATAAAATTGCTAAAACTATTAAAGAGATAGAAGATATCTCTAAAAATGTAAAGAGTAACTCTAACTTCGAAGAAGTTTAACTTTAGTAGCCATAGCGACTCTGGCGAAGTAAAAGGAATTACTTCCCTTTACTTGATTAATTATATGAGTAAGACCAACCCGTTAATGCATTGTTCTTCGCTTCATTGAAATTTTGCGAATCTGCTAAAAAATCCATAACAAACATTACATCATGAGGAATTGTTCTTTGATCCTCAGGTTTAACTAGTAGCAAAGGCATTGGTGTGTCTTGAACACTTTTTCCAAAACCTACAGGCATTAACTGACTCATTAACTCAGCAGGTTTAGTTATTCCTTGTTCTTGTAAAAATTTATCTAAAATAGCATCTTGTATATCTTTAGGTAGTTTATCTCTAGTATTTAAAAATATTGTAAAATGGATAGGAGTCTCTTTAAAATGCTTTGGAGCATCACAAGCCATAATTATATACTCTACATTTTCAAGATGTTTATTTATCTCTAGAGAGTCTAAATAAGTGTCTGTAACTATAGCTTTAGCTTCCATTATTTTTTATCTTCCATTAAAGGTTTACCTGTTTTTTCTTCAACTTCAGTTTGAAGTTTAGACATAGCTTGTCTTATCTCATCGATATGTTGTGGAGCAACATTATCATCTTGAGACCATTTTACTTCATCAACATTTCCACCGTAGTCTTCACCCATTTGTTCAAACTTCTCTTTGTATTCATCCATGTTCTTACAAATTTCAACTCTTCCATCAGAAGTATCTGTAAGTTGAATAAACCATTCATTGTTTTCATCTACTTTAATTACTGATTCGAAAATTAAACTCATTACTTATCTTTACCTGTTTCATCAAAACGTTTTGCAAAGTCTTCTAGGTCTTTTTTCTTTAAGTCACCATTGTAAACTATGTCTCTTGGATCTAAATCTTCATCATTTAGCATCTTAGGCACGATATCAGAATTTGCTAATACTTCCATATGCTCATTTAACTCATCTTCACTATATGCCATCTGCATATCTGCTGCAATAACATGAGGAATAGCTTCAACAACACGAAGTTTTTTTAACTCTTCTTCAACACCAGCACCTTCTATAGTAATAATAATACGACCTTTAGCATCATGAAGATGATAATCACATACCTCACAATCTTTTAGGCTTTGAACCACTTCATCTAAAAACTTTGGTACTGTTTGAACTACTATACTTGAAACATTCATTTAATTTTCCTTTTATTATTTTAATACGGTATCAGAAATAATTCTGCTACCTATGTTAACCCTTGTTTTTCTTCGGCATAAGCCCATTACAGCAGTGTAATGCAGTTCTCTATTTTATCTTATAAAGATTAATGGTTTTATCATCACTTGTAACTAAAAACTCATTTTCGCTTAAAAATAGTATATTGGAGAGAGTCATTCTATTGCCTCCAAATTTACCAAGAACCGATTTTGTAATAGTATTAAAAACAGTAATGTTATTATTTTCATCACTTGAGAATCCAACTCTTTTTCCACTAGGAGATAAACCAACACTATAAATCAAGAAACTTGACAACTTATAATATGCAGAGTTGAATTTATCAGCATAAATTACAACTCTTCTGTCTTGTCCTGCTGTTGCAATGATTCCATTTTTATAATCAACTTGAAAAACATTATCTAGGTTTTGACCTTCTAGAGTTTTTATATATTTTCCATCTTTTGTACTATGTATTTTTAGACTTCCACTTTCATCTGCAATGATAACTTCATCTCTTTTTTCACTTAGTGCAAAGTCTGAAAATTTAGCTCCAGAGACTTGAACTTTCCAATTATATTCTTTAGTGTTAAGATTGTAAGAGATAAGTTCACTACTTAATAAACCTAACAAAATATTATCTTTATCTAAAAATTTAGCCTTAGCAATGGTAAGGTTTTTAGTATATGCAATAACAAGTTCAAGTTTTTTGTCTTTATATATATGAACTCTTCTATATCCACTTTTTGCTTGAGAAAGAAGTAAGACTTGATTGTCCAATACATCAACAGAGTAAATTTTTGAATCTACATTATCACCCATAAAGTCTTTAATCTTATCTACTTTGATTTTATCAATAAGTTTTGTACTTTTAAGGTTGAAAATATCTATAGTACCTGCATTTGTTGCAGTGTATAGTTTTGAATTATTAACAACAATATCAGTGACTGAGCCACTTGATATATACTCTTTAGCGGGCATTGTAATATGCTCAGCAAAAACCAATGAAGTTACAAATAGAGTTAGTAGTAGGATTCTTTTCATTATATTACCTCAAAATTTATTGATGACGCTGGACATCTACTTATGCAAAATCCACAAGATGTACATCTGTCGTTAATTACAGGCATAAACATAGCCTGAAAATCAATTGCATTGTCTAAACATGGGTCTTTGCATGAGAAGCACATAACCGCTTTCCAGCTTAGACATTCATTTTTTGAAATTGTTACTTTAGCATTTATATTTCTTTTATCTTCTACGTTAAGAACCCCAAATTCACAGGTTTCTGCACATTTATCACAGAATGTACATCCACTATTAGAAAAATCTAAATATGGAGTTTGATCTTTTGCAATTTTAATTATATCTTCTTCACAAACAGTGGCGCATTTTGCTTCACACTTACTACACTCATTGAGAAAAAGAGATTCATCACTATAGTATGGCGGTCTTATAAGTTTCTCTGGACTATTTTTTGAAGAGTTTTCACCCTTCAATTTGGAGGCCAGAGAGCTAAAAAGCTCTCTTCTTTCCATTAGTGAGCTAAACTTCCAGCTGCAGAGTTTGCATTTGCAATATCAGCAGCAGTTACTTTACCTGCTTCACCTTTAATAGTATCTAATTGATCAGTTAGAGCAGTACCGTTCCAACCTGATTTAGTAGCACCACTTTCACGAGTATAAGTAGCTTCAAAATTATTTTCAACTAATATTTTACTCTCTGATTGTGGAGCATGACATTGGTTACAATTAAATCTAGCACCTTGAAGATGAGATGTCTTTTTAACAGACATTTGATCTCTTGTTGAAGTTGAAGTATTATCAACACTTACACCATTTTTAGTAATTCTTCCATCTTGACCAATAGACGTTACCGCTCTAAAGTTAGTCATATGAGATTCAGGATATGGAAGTGCATTCATACTTGGTGCAACTTCTGGAGCATGACAGCTAATACAAGCATTGTTTCCAATTTTAATTGGTAACATTCCCTCTACATCATGTGGAATCATAGGTGGAGCATCTTGGAAAGCTCTTTTAATCTTCATACTGCTACCAGCAGCACTCTTATTATACATAGTCATATCACCTACTGTAGTGTCTTCACTATAAAGGTCAGTTTTTCTAAGGCCTAAAGATGCTTCAGTAATAGTTGGCGCCACTTTTGCATTTGCAGTTGGAGCAGCTTTGCCACTATCACCACAACCTACAATTAGAAGTGTTGCAGCAACTAAACCAATCGTTATCTTACTCATTGTTTTCATCGTTACTCTCCCGTTCTTTTATTTTTTGCTAGTTCTCTGATTGAGAAACCAAGTGCATTATCATCACACACTTCAATACATCTAGCACAATTTGTACATTCACCTGAAAGTACAGGTAGGCTTTCTTTATCGATCATATGTAAAACTTGCTTCTCAGGACAAACTAATTTACACTTCATACATGCAGTACAGTTCTCTACAGTATGTTTTACTTTAATCAGACTAAATTTACCTACTAGTGAGTAAAAACCACCTAGAGGACATATATGCCCACACCAGCCATTCTTAAGCACGAAAAGGTCGAATAGAAAAATAATAAGCATTGCTGCCCACCCAAATCCTAAACCAAATACTATTCCTCTATGAACCATAGAGATTGGACTAATAAACTCAAAAGCAGTAATGCCCATCACTGCTGAGATAATTAAACTTAAAACTAAAACCCAGTATCTCATATATCGAGTTGCTGGTTGTCTCTTTTGGTTACGATCTATATCAAAAAATCTTCTTGTAAATGCTGCTGCATCAGTTATCATATTTATAGGGCAAACCCAACTACAAAAAGCACGACCGCCTATTAGTAGATAAAAAATAGTAATAATTGCAACGCCTATTAGTAAATCAGTTGCTAAAATAGCACCAGCTGCAAGCATTTGCAAAGCAGCATACGGATCACTTAAAGGAATAACACCTAAAAAACTTGATGAACTAAGATTACCCATAAGGATATTCCATCCCCAATGGTTAGCTCCAAAATACAACAATAGTAAACCTATCTGGACAAATCTTCTCATAAAAAGATATCGGTAATTATTCCATAGCGTAGCCATTAGTATAAATCCCCCGAATCATTTAAAGAGTCAATTGCACTTTTTTCACTAAGTCTTGTTTGAGTTTTGATTTCTTTAGCATTTACTAAACGCTTTTCGTCCTCTTTATCCCAACCTTTGATATAGTAATCTCCTGCTCTACCCATTGAAACTTCCCTAGGAAGCACAAATATAGCTGCTTTTTCTGTAACACAAGCTTTTTCACACAAACCACATCCAGTACAGACGTCAGCATGAACAATTGGTTTCATAAAAGCATGTTTACCAGTTCTTTCGTTCTTCTCATAAACTACAGTTATAGCTTCACCCAATAAAGGACAAGCTCTATAACATGCATCACATTGAATTCCCCAAAAAGCAATACAACTTTCGTCATCAATAACTGCAAGACCCATGTCGGCCACATTTATATCAAGTTTTTCATCAGTCGTAACACTAGATTGATCAAGTGCACCTGTTGGACAAACAGGTACACAAGGAATATCTGGACACATATAACAGGGAATTTCCCTAGGAATAAAATATGGAGTTCCTAGAGGTTTATTATCACCTGGTTTAGCGAGTAACAATGTATCGAATGGACATGCTTCAACACACAATCCACACTTAATACAAGTTTTCAAAAAATCATCCTCTTTTATGGCGCCTGGTGGACGAAGGAGTAATTGAGAAGCCGTAACTTCATCAATAAATGCACTCCATACAAATCCACCCAGTGCTGTAACTCCAACACCGCGTGCCATAGTGAGGATAAATTTTCTTCTATCACTCAATGGTTCTTTTCTTTCTATTTTAGGTCTGTTTTCGCTCAAAACGAATCTTTCCTTTTTCTAACTATGCTTTGTAAATTTTTACAGCACATTTCTTGAAGTCTGTTTGTTTTGATAATGGACAAGTCGCATCTAAACATACTTTATTGATAAAAACTTTTTCATCGAACCATGGAACAAAAACAAGACCACGAGATGGTCTATTTCTACCACGAGTTTCAACTCTAGCTTTTACTTTACCACGACGAGATTCTACCCAACATAAACCACCTTGTTTTACATCGAATTTCTCAGCGTCTTTAGGGTGCATATAACATAGTGCTTCTGGAACTGCACGATATAGTTCAGGTACACGCATAGTCATAGTTCCAGAGTGCCAGTGTTCTAATACACGACCTGTACTTAACCAAGTAGGGTACTCTGCATCTGGCATTTCTGGAGGATCCATATATGGACGAGCAAAGATTTTAGCTTTGTTTTTAAGGTAATGTTTACCTGGTTTATCAGCATAGCTAAGTTTTAAATCTTTCTTAATTCCATTCAAGTTACCTTGAGGACGAACTTTTAAGAATCCACCGTAGAATGCATGTGAATTACCAGTCTCTTTTGTAGCTTTAGCTGCATAAGGATCGTATTTCGCATTGAATCTCCACTGAGTTTCTTTACCGTCAACAACAGGCCACTTAAGACCACGAACTTTATGGTAAACATCAAATGGTGCAAGGTCATGACCGTGACCACGTGTAAATGCTGCATACTCTTCAAAAAGGTATTTATGGATATGGAAACCATAACCTGCCCATTCTTTACCATCTGAACCCATAACACCACGGCTATCGCCATTACTTTCAGTGTCATCATATCCAGTATTAATAGGATCGTTCATATCTTTTTTATAAGATTTAGCTCTATCATTAGCAAAAAGAACTTCAAACATAGTAGTCTCAGGTGTATAACCAGCTGCTTTAACTGCTGCTGCTGAGATAGCTTTCATGTCTTTCTTGCCCCATTTTACTTTAACATCTTTCATCCAAAGATCTTTAATAGTAAAACGCTTAGAGAACTCAATCCATTGCCATGTATCTGACATTGAATCACCTACTGGTAGAACTTGTTGTCTCCAGTGTTGAGTACGACGCTCAGCATTACCATAAGCACCCCATTTTTCATAAATCATAGCTGTTGGTAAGATAAGATCTGAAACTTTAGCAGAAATACCTGGGTAACCATCAGAACATACAATAAAGTTATCCATCTCTCTAGCAGCTTTTAACCAGTGAGATGCAGAAGCTGTATTTTGGTAAGGATTACAAACATTAATCCATGCAAATTTAACATGACCATCTTCAAGGTCACGGTGGATACGCATAATATGTTGTCCCATTTGACCATTGATAGTTCCTGCAGGAACTTGCCATTTTTTCTCAACAATAGCTCTATGCTTAGGATTTTTAACCATCATATCAGCTGGAAGTCTATGTGTAAATGTACCAACTTCACGAGCAGTACCACAAGCAGAAGGTTGACCAGTTAAACTGAACGCACCATCACCCGGCTTAGCTTGTTTATTTAGTAAAAAGTGAACATTGTAAGCAAGAGTATTAACCCAAGTACCACGTGTATGTTGATTCATACCCATAGTCCAAAAAGATACTACTTTTCTTCCTTTTTCAATGTATAAATTAGCTAAGTTTTGAAGTTTCGCTTGGAAACTTTCAATAGACTCATCTGGATCACCTTTAGAAATTTTAGCAGTATACTCTAGTGTATATGGAGCTAAAGATTTTTTATACTCTTCAAATTCTATTAACCAGTGCTTAAGACCTGGCTTATTGTGAATCATTTCATCACCAGCTTTGTAACCATATGGTGCTAGAGCTGGAGCTTCTTTTTCAGAAACGATAGTTTTCATTTCTTTTTTGATAATCTCCATTTCAGCGTCAGTATATTTACCTTCTCTGATTGACTTTTCACCAGCTTTTCTCATACCATAACCGATGTTTGGATGTGCCGCTGCAAACACCATGTGCTTGTTTACGAAATCCCAATCAATTGATTCTGGGTGATTAAATACGATTTCTCTAGCAATGTAGTTCCACATAGCAAGGTCTGTACTTGGTGAGAAAATAATCTCTGAATCAGCTAAATCTGAAGTTCTATGAGTATAAGTAGAAATATTGATAACTTTTACTCTCTCAGGATCTGAAAGTTTTCTGTCAGTTACACGAGACCATAGGATCGGGTGCATTTCTGCCATATTTGAACCCCAAGATACGATTGTATCAGTAAGTTCGATATCATCATAACAACCTGAAGGCTCATCAATACCAAATGTTTGATAAAAACCAACAACAGCAGATGCCATACAGTGACGAGCATTAGGATCGATTGCGTTTGAACGGAATCCACCTTTCATCATCTTCTGAGCTGCATAACCTTCCATAACAGTGTACTGACCAGAAGCGAATACTGCTACTCCCTCAGGACCTTTTTCATTAAAAGCTGCTTTAGCTTTCTCTTCCATAACATCAAATGCTACTTTCCAAGAAACTGGAGCAAATTTACCTTTTTTGTCAAATTTACCGTTAGCGTCCATTCTTAGTAGTGGTTGAGTAAGTCTATCCGCACCATACATAATCTTAGCATTAAAGTAACCTTTAATACAGTTTAGTCCTCTATTAACTGGAGCCGCAGGGTCCCCTTTAACAGCAACAATTTTACCATTCTTAGTAGCCATCATGATACCACAACCAGTACCACAGAAACGACAAGCTGCCTTGTCCCATCTCCAGCCGCCTTCAGCTTTGTTCGCCGCTGCTTCTAGCTCTGCTGGTACACTCATACCAATTGCTGCTGCTGCAGATGCTGCCGCTGAACTTTTAAGAAATTCTCTTCTTGAAAGTGACATATATTCTCCTGTTAGATAATTTTTAGAAACGAAGTGAATTCAAAAAATTACTTTATTTCAATTTTTTGTTAAGGTGTCCATTAACGATTTGATACTACCACTTTGATGGCAAAAAAATCTTTGACTTATGTCAAAAAGTTAGATTTTTTTATTAAGAATTGTTTTATTTATGAAAAGAGTGAAGATAAGTAGCACCTAGAATATAGATTATATTCTAGCTTCTTGGCAACTTTTTGTTAGTTTTTCTAACTCTCGCTTCAAGTTAGATAGCTTTTTTGTGGAGTTCATGAGTTCTTCCGTTGATTCTATAACTATATCTTCACTATTATTAAGATGTTTATGAACTAAAGACTTGTCTTTTAATTCATCAATGATAGAATCAAACTCATCTGTAAGCTCTTCTAATTTAGAAGCAGCTTTTTCAGACTGAAGTAATGCACCATTAGAATAATCCATAGCAGTATTAACTTTTTGTATAAAACAGTTAATAGTATCACTTACTTCAACAATTTCAGTCTCACTTGCATCTTCTAGTTGTAGTGGTTTTAGATTTGAGATATCTTCATTATTTATAAGCATTCTTGAGTATTGCATAAAGGCATCAACATGAGACTCAATAGAACGTAACTGTAAAAGAGAGTACAAAAATAATATAATTAATATAATTCCAGCGGTGTACTGAAATGTTTTGATAAAGTTAGTTTTGTCTTCACTATAATCAGTATACATGGTTACTAATTTATCTACATTATCTAAAAGGATAGTGTTGTCCATATATATAGAAGTAATAATTTCTTCAAGTTCAACTTTTCTATTTAAATCTGAAGTAGTATATAGTTTGAAGTTCTGTATATTTTCATAAAAATGTTCCCAAAGCTTATTTATTTCTATCTGTTGTAATGATATCTTATATGTAGGAACTGGAGAGATATTTTTATCTGAATCACCATGTCTTAAAGTATTGAGACCTTTTATAAATTCATCGATAGCAGAATTTAGTTCATAAAAATCTTTGTTAGAGCTATAGTGTATATAAAAAACATTCTTTGACATTTTTTGTGTAAGCATCCTCTGCTTTCCTGCAATGTTAATTATCAGGGCATCTTTTTCATTTTGTTGGTTTAAATATATTGTGGTAGCTATTACACTAAGCATTAATACAATAAGAAGAGCACCTAATACTTTGATTTTTGTACTTATACTAGTTGCTTTTTTCATAATTGTTCACCTCTAAATATATTATTTAATTTTTCATAATCTAAAATAGAAATATTAGAGTTTTCTACCTCTATGATTTCACTTCTTTTTAATTTTTTCAAAACTCTCGAAAGTGTTTCAGGTTGAATATGTAGCATAAAAGAGACTTCTTGTCTTTTTAAAGAGTTAAACATTTCTAAATCTTCACTTATCATAAATGCAACTTTGGCAGTGGCATCAAAAACAAGTTCTCTATTTACAACACAGTGTAGTTGATGAGTTTTTAATAGAATTTCATTTATAAATTCATTATTAAGTATATTGTTAGCTAGAAATTTTTCTTTAAATTTTGTAAAATTTACTTCAATAATTATACTGTCTTCCATAAACTCTGAATTTGAGTAACAGTAGATAGAGTCATTGTCTAAGCTTGTTAATTCAGAGATAAGAGAGTTTTTGTGAATGTGGTATAGGAAAATTTCATTTTCAAATTTATCAATTTTGTAGACTTTTAATACTCCAGAAACTAAAAAAAAGATTTTGTTAAAAGTGTCGTTTTCATAGTATAGTATAGATCCTTTAGGATACTCAACTATATTAGAAATACTTTTTATTTCTTGAAGTTGTTCACTATCTAAAGACTTAAAAAAATTTAATTTTTTTATAGATTCTAGTTTCTCATCTTTCATATAAACTCTTTAATTACCATTATTAAAATACCTGTTTTTTAATTCTTGATTGTATTTTATCATAAATAAATGGCATAAAATTTGCTTATTGACTTAAAGAATCTATAAGTTGGAGGATATATGAAGTTTATTGAAGCACTAAAGTTAAGAAGTAAACTGTTTTTTCTTTTTATGCTTATTACTATGGGCCTTGTTATTATTGGAATAATGGGTTATTTAAATATTAATTCCATGAAAAAAAATCTAGACTCCCTATACTTCGGTTCACTAGTTCCAGTAACTGAATTAAATGAAATCCTTCAAATATATCATGGCTCAATCGCTAATACAATATATAAAGCAAGAAACACTGAAATTAGCTCATCTCAAACAACATCTGAGATAGAAAATGCTCTTTTAAAAATAGAGATGCAATGGCGAAATTATGAGTCTCATTTTAAAAGAGATGAAGAACTTCAGTATGTTCAATATACTGCTTTAGAGATAAAAGCAACAAATGAATACTTTAAAAAAATACTCAATGGCGTTCTCTCCGGAGAAACAATAGAAAATATTTCTATGGAAAACTTTGAAAAACGAGTAGAACATATTCACTCAACAGTAAAAAAATTAATTAACTATGAAGTTGAAGTTGCTAAATATGAGAGGAAAAGCTTTCTCTCCCTATATGAAAAGCTTATTCAAAATGTTGGAATTATTTTATCTATAATCATTTTAGGTGTATTGATTATTTCATATTATGTTTTTAAGAGTATTCAAAATGATCATACAAAATTAGAAATTACAACTAAAAAATTAAGAAGAGCAAATAAAAAGCTTGAAAATGTTTCATATACAGATGTTTTAACATCTCTTCATAATAGAAGGTATTTTAACTTTGTATACGACAGAGAATTAAAACGTGCTAAAAGAACAAAATCATATATAACCTTTATGATGTTAGATATAGACTTTTTCAAACAGTATAACGATACTTATGGACATATAGAAGGAGACTTCGCACTTAAGAGTGTAGCTAAGGTATTAAAAGATTCTTTAAAAAGACCTAGTGATTATGTATTTAGATTAGGTGGAGAAGAGTTTGGTGTTTTACTTATCGATACTGATGAGTCAAATAGCGCTAGATTAGCACGTGAGATATGTGACTCAATTAGATTAAGAGAGATAAAACATGAGACAAGTAAGGTCAATGAATTTCTTACTATATCAATCGGGGTAGTATGCTGCGTAGCTGATGAGGCTCTTAATGAAGATATATTAATAAGTCGTGCTGATGAGATGCTATACAAAGCTAAAGAGAGTGGCAGAGATGGTTATATCATTACAACCAATGTAAGTGAAGCAACGGTCCTAGAGAGCTCTGAGCAGATAGGTGCTTAGTGACCGTGTTTAAACCTAAAGCCTTCATTTACTAATAGTTCTCTTAGTTTAACTTTTAGTTCGCCTTGAAATTCCATCCAATTATCTTTATAAGCTCCACCACAACCCAGTTTCTTTTTTAAGAGTTTAAGTGTAGCAGTAGTATCTTCTTTTGGAAGTTGAAATTCACCAACAAGAGTTACAGTTTTCCCTCGTCTTTTTTCTTTTTTAAATACTAAAAAGTGTTTAGAAGGTTCTAGTATTTCATTTGATACCTTAGATTTACGAGGAGTTTGAACTTGTGCCCATCCATCGTCAATATCTGCACCAATGAAAATATCTAGTTTTTTTCCTCTAGACATTAGAATCTCCAATGTATGAAAAGCGTGGAATTTCTTTGTTATCAATTACAATATTTTCAAAAAACATTGTATATGGTCTTACCCATAGACTCTCATCAGCATATAGTGCTCTATAAAGAACCATAAGCTCTTCACTCTCACTATGTCTAACTGTATCTATGACTTCATAGCGATGACCCTTATAATGTTCGTAAATACCAGTTTTCATATTAAACTACTTTTTGAGCCAATACGCACATCTTATCATATGCGTTATTTTTAATATTTTGAGTAACTTCTTCTTTTGAAAAATCATTTCTATTATAAAGTGCGATAATTATCTCATCGTCATTTTTCAAAAATGTGCTTTCTCCATACTCCGTATATCTAGTAGCACCAATACTTATAATTGCTTCTTTAGGATTATCACATGCTTGAAGGTATTCGCTTAGAGGTTCTAGTGGTCCAAAGTTTTCTTGGACATTGATTTGATTTGTCATCCACACAAGAAGTTTGTCATAAAAGTAACTGTAACCATTAAGTTCTACATCTTCTCCATAAGCATGAAGTTCACCATCACGAGAAAGAAAACTACAAATAGAGTATGAATCCATTACCCCGCCTTCTTCAAACTTATCTATTTTTACAAGAGAATCACTAATTCCTTTAGAATTTTCTCCCCAGTTCTTTTTGTCACTGATTTTACTCTTTCCAGCAATTCTTATAGAACAGTCATTATAAGCACCAAAGTGAGTTGGTGTTATTTTAGATAGTTTTCCATCAGAGTATTGTAGATTACAAATAAGAGCAACTTCAGGTTCAGCTTGAATATTTATATCTTCTTTTGGAAGTTTGATTCGAGAGTTTGAAAGAGGGTAGGTAGATAAAATATCTTTAGCGTTTAAAGGAAGTTGATTTTCTTTATCACTTGAACGAGGTAAATAAAAAGGGAACATGCCTTTAGGTGCTGCTTCATCTGCAGTTATAATATCTTTAAACTCTTCTAACTCACCAGCTTGAGCTAGATGCAAAGCAAAGTTACCTGCTATACCAAGACCTAGAAAATTTTTATATTTTGGCATTGTTCATCCTTTTATTTTTATTTATTCGCCCGAAGGCGAAAAGTAAATTTGCTTATGCCTTAGCATTTTCCTTAACAAGAGCATACTCCTCGTAAGAACCTTTGAAATCTGTAATACTACCATCAGCATGTATTTCAATAATACGACTAGCAAATGCGTCCAAAAGCTCACGGTCATGTGACACACATATTACATTTCCTGTAAATTCTAAAAGTCCTTCACCTAGTGCAACAATTGCTTCAAGGTCAAGGTGATTTGAAGGCTCATCTAAAACTAAAAAGTTTCCACCCTCTAACATCATTTTAGAAAGCATCATTCTATGTTTTTCACCACCAGAGATGCTCACTACAGATTTTTCTTGTTGCTCACCATTAAATAGCATACGACCAAGACAGTTTCTGATTTCTGCAATATCACGTTTAGGATCAAAAGCTCTTAACCAATCGTAAAGAGTACCATCACCACTAATTGTATCAGCTGTATCTTGAGGGAAGTAAGAATTTTCAATTGTAGCACCCCAGTTGATTTCTCCTGAACTTGCTTTCATCTCTTCCATTAAAATTTTAACAAGAGTTGATTTACCTGCACCATTTGGTCCGATAAGTGCAACTTTTTCACCTGGCTCAAATTTAAGACTTACATCTTTTAGAACTTCATTACCATCAGGATAAGTATGATTTACATTTACGAGAGTTAATGCTTCATCACCCATAGTTCTTTTTGCTTTAAAAACAATACTTGGATCTCTTCTTGAAGATGGTTTTATATCTTCTATAACTAGCTTATCAAGTTTTTTTTGTCTTGAAGTTGCTTGTTTAGCTTTAGAAGCATTTGCGCTAAATCTACGAACGAAAGCTTCTAGTTCATCTTTTTCTTTCTCTTTTTTAGCATTGTTAAGTTCCATCTGTTTTGCTATTACATTTGCAGCAATATACCAATCATCAAAGTTACCAGTAAATTCACGGATTTTTTGATAATCAACATCAAGGATATTTGTAACAACAGCATTAAGGAAGTGTCTATCGTGAGAGATAACTACCATAGTTCCTTCATGGCGCTTAAGCTCATTTTCTAACCAACTAATTGTCTCGATGTCAAGGTTGTTTGTAGGCTCATCAAGAAATAGTACATCTGGTTTTGGGTATAAAACTTGTGCAAGTAAAACTTTGAATTTATCAGCACTATCTAGTGTACTCATAAGGTTTTGGTGTAAATCAGCTTCAATTCCTACATTCTCAAGTATTTTAGCGATATTTACATCATACTCGTAAGTTGGATCTTCTTCAACTGAGATTACTTCTAATTCTGCAAGACGATTGTTAACTGCATCATCTTCGAAGTCTCCAGTTGTATAAAGCAACTCTTTTTCTTTGATTGCATCGTATAGTCTTTTGTTACCAAAAAGAACAGCATCTAGAATTGTGTAATCTTCAAAAGCAAATTGATTCTGTCCTAAAACACCAACTTTATTTGCTTTAGGGATAACGATATCACCTTCGAATTCATCAATTTGACCACATAGGATTTTCAAAAAAGTTGTTTTTCCGGCGCCATTAGCACCAATAAGACCATATCGTTTGTGACGGTCTAGCTTGAGGTTAATGTCTTGAAATAGAACTCTATTTCCAAAGCGCATAATTAAATTTTGTACGTTTACCATAATTATATCTCTTAGATTGATTTACCAAAGAATATTCTGTTTTGCAGGCAACTTTAGCTATTTTCGCGATTATATCTAAGAGTTGTTTAAGATTTCATTATAATGGACTAAGTTTTATAACCTTTAAGCATATCATTTAGATTTATAGTCATTTGTGTCAATTTAGAAGACGCATCTGAGATGTCATCCATACTTTTTTTATTTTCTGTTGATATCTCTTGTATTTCTGAAACCTTATGAATCATAGATTCTACAGTTTGAGAATTTTTAATATATCCTGTAACTGTTTCATCTACTTGAACGATAGAGCGTTCTATTGATTGCATACTTGTACTGATTTCATTTTCAGTATTACTTGCATCTTTAGATAATTTCTCAGTGGCTTGAGCATTTTTAGAAGTACTTTCACTAGCGTCCATAATAGACTGAACTATAACACTGATTGTCGCATTAATCTCGCTGAGTGTTTTTTGAGTTCTCTCCGCAAGTTTACGAACTTCATCAGCAACAACAGCAAATCCACGTCCATGCTCACCTGCACGAGCAGCTTCAATAGCAGCATTTAAGGCTAATAAATTTGTTTGATCGGCAATATCTGCGATAATTACTAATACATCTTTAACCTGAGTGGCATCTGCGCTTAATTGCTCTAGTTTATGTGATAACTCTATTTCCTCTTGGGCACGTACTTGAATATCTGTTGCCAATTCAACTATTTGTTCGTTTGCACCTTTAAGTATCTCTCCAGCTAAATTGATATCTTCTTTTGTAGTTTTTGCTTGTTCAATTGAAAAAGTAAGAATATCTTTAAGATCTTGACCTTCAACTGATACCTTATTTACCAGATTACTCTCTTCTTGTGCTTTTACTTTCATGCTTGATGAAGTCTCGGATAGTGTTTGGGAAATATCTGTATTTTGAGAAGATGAAGTTTTAGCTTGGGATACTGTACTGCGAACTTTATCAATAAAAGCATTTATATTTTGAGCTACTTCAGAAATTTCATCACCCTCAGGAACTATTATTTGACTTGTTAAATCACCTTCTCCTTTAGCTAAATTATAAGAAGCATCTTGAAGAGTATTTAGTAATGATAGTCATATATTGAAACTTCATGAAAATTTATTCCAGGATGTGTGCTTTGACTTGTTTCACTAATAGCCTCTATAGTTGTGACTATATTAGTTTCACTGTTATAATTTTTAATAATTCCTGTGTGCCCACCATTAGATTTTCTCCATACAAAAATATCACCTTTTTTAAGAGTACCGGTATTCTCTACTAACTTATCGGGATGACTCTCTGCATAATTAAGTAATCCCTGTGTGTTTCTTGGTCTTACTTCTTTAGACCATCCAATTTTATGCAAATATCTACTTACAAGTTCAGAACAATCAATATATTCAAGTCCATCACTATTTTCACTTTTTCTAAGTGACCAACTTTCTTGCTTATACGGAGTATCTTCCATGCTTTCAGCCCATGTCAGCCCAGCATCTATATTTAAACTATATTCAGGCTTAACATAAACCCACCTCTCAACCAAAGCTTCATCCAAATCACCTTTTGCATTTACTATAAATATATCATATAGTCCATAGTGATCTAATATCTGTTTATATGCCGGATGAACTTGAACATGAGTAGTAGAGTATTCTTCTTTGTGCTTTTTACTCATTACTAGTTTTTCTTTTTCTCCAATCTTATGTTCATTCTCTACAATGTATAAGTATTGAGCTATTTGAGCACTTTTACTTTTTGGTAAGTATTCTTCGGTTTCTTTTTTTGGTTTTGCACCTTTTATTTTAAAGTTTACCTTATTTAAATACTCATTATCATAGTGTTTGATAAGGGCAGCTTTAATATCATCTGTTGATACTTCTTGCATCTCTTCTAGTTCTTCAAAGCCCTCATCTAAAGCCCACATAGATTAAACTGTAGTAGAGTCCGCAGTTCTAGAGAGTAATAAATTTTCAATAGAGCTAGCAAAGTCAACTATATGCTCTTTTTTAGACTCTTTTACTGCATCTAGAAGTGCCATATTACTTTTGACTAAAGAGTCTGAAGCTCTACTTATAGATATAGACATAATACTCAGAGTCATTACAAGAAGTGAAACTGCTAACAATGCAATTACTTTAAATTTAATACTTTTTATATTCACAATATATCCTTAATTCTTAATATGTGATAATACTGTGATAACTCTTTGATTAAATTAAATAAATTATTGTAATAATTATGCTCTATTTTTAATATATTGTTACTTTTTATTATATTTATAATCTTGGGTTTTTTGTAAATATTTTATTTACAATTCTAAGAAATAAATTGTAAAATATGTAATGCAAATAAGAGAATTAGATTTAAAAGAATTATATACGGTTTATGATGTGTTAAAGCAACTCAGACCAACCCTTAGTTATAAAGAGTTTGAAGACTTAATATATGATATGAGACATATGGAATATAAAATGTTTGGTATTATGGATGGCGAAGAACTTATTACTTATGCCGGTGTCGCTGTCCAAACAAACCTTTATCATAAGAGACATCTATATGTTTTTGAGCTTGTGAGTGATGAAAAATATAGAAATGGTGGATATGGAGTTATGATGCTCGATTTTCTAAATGATTATGCAAAAACATGCATGTGCCAAAATATAGTTTTATCTTCTAACTTTGAGAGAGAAGATGCACATAGATTTTACGAAAAGCATGGTTTTGATAAAAAAAGTTATATCTTTTTAAAGAGCGTTAATTAGAGTTATTAAGACTCTATAAACTAAATATTATTTAGTTTATAGGTGAAGGAGTTGCTCTTTGGTGAAGTTCATTATCTATCATAAGCAGACCATATCCATCGTCTTTAACAAGTTTGATTTTCGAGATAATCTCATTTACTGAAGACTCTTCTTCGACTTGCTCATTAACAAACCACTGAAGTAGATTGTAAGTCGCATGATCTTTTTCTTTTAGTGCCAAATCACTTAGATTATTTAGCCTAGATGTCATCATCTGTTCATGTTGTAAACTAAGTTGAAAAACATTTAACAGAGTTCCAAAACTTTTAGGTGGTTTAGCTATCTCTTTTAGAGATACATGTACACCTTGTTCTACTAGATAGTTGTATATCTTAGTAGCATGCATGTGTTCTTCTTCATACTGCATCTTAAGCCAGTTAGCAGCACCATTAAAGTCTGAATGATTACAATATGCAGACATAGCAAGATAAAGATAAGCCGAATAGAACTCTTGGTTTAGCTGAGAAGACAAGCCTTTTTGTATTTTTTTAGATATCACAGTAAACTCCTATTTTTTTTTATTTTAGGGTAAAGTGTATTAATCCTCTATAAATTATTATGCACAACACTTCTTGAACTTTTTTGTACTTCCACATGGACAAGTTTCATTTCGCTCAATTTTAGAATTGAAAAGCTCTCCATCTAGATATTTCCATAAACCATCAACTTTTACAAAACTACTCTTTTCATGTAAAACGTATATCTTAGCATTTTCTCTGTAGTATGCTTTAAATTCAACTATATCATCATAAGCATTGAGAACATCTAGCTTTAACCACTCTGTAGAATTTATATCTTTAAAATCTTGAATTTTTTGTTTTATTGAAGTCTCAACAATATAGTCCCAATCCTCTTTGACAAAGGCTTCATATCTACTTCTCATTAGTTCGAGAGGTGTTGAACATGGTGTATGCATAAATTATCCATTTTTTTTAAAAATTATACTATCTTTAACGAAAAAAGCTCTATTATAAATTTATGAAAATAAAATCACTATATATATCTGCACAAGAAAAAGGTGCAGGAATTCTTTTTGTCTCCATGGGAATGATGGAAATATTAAAGAGAAATCTTCACCGCGTTGCTTTTTTTAGGCCTATTACCTTATCCAAAGATACGGTTGATGGAGACATTGAGTTCATTTTACAAAGATATGATATTGACATGAAGTATGAAGATGCTTATGGTTTTGATATTGAATATGTTGAAAATATGATAGCTTCAAATCGTTCAAATGAGTTAATAAATCAACTTATAAGTAAATTTAAAAAATTAGAAAATGAATATGATTTTGTACTCTGTGAGGGAATAAGACGTTCATTCTTAACTACAACTATAAACTATGATTTAAATATTAAAATAGCTCAAAACTTCGGCTCATCTGTAATAAATATTATCAATGCAAGAAACTCAACTGCAACAGAAGTTTATGAAGATGTTCTTATGGAAAGGGATAATCTTAAATCTGAGAGCTGTGATTGTTTTGCAACAATCGTAAATAGACTTGGTGATGGAAAATATGAAGAGTTAGAAAAAAAACTACAAGGTAGCAGAGAAAACACTTATCTCTTTAAAGAGTTATCTGAGTTAGATCTTTTAACTGTTCAAGATGTAATAGAAGGTGTAGATGCTAAGGCTGTTTTAATAGGAGAAAAAGACCATACTAGAGTTATAAGAGGAATAAAAGTAGCAGCTCTTAGTCTTGATAATTTTTTAGATCATATTGAAGAAGATGATTTGGTAATAGTTCCAGCTGATAGATCAGATATTATACTTGGTCTTTTTGGAGCGCTTTATTCTAAAAACTATCCAAATATTAGTGCCATAGTTTTTCCTTTTGATATGACAGCGCATAAGAATGTTAAAAAACTGATAGAGGGACTAGACAGTTTTAATATCCCAGTTCTCTCAGTTGCTACAGATACTTATGAAACAGGCAAAAAACTTTCACAAGTAAATGCAAAGCTAAGAGTAACAAGTGAGAGAAAGATATCTTTGGCTCTTGGACTTTTTCACGCAAATGTAGATATAGAACTAATAGAGAAAAAAATTGCTGCTTCTAAAACAAAAATTACAACTCCTATGATGTTTGAGTATAAGTTATTTGAACAGGCTAGAGTAAATAAAAAACGAATAGTCTTGCCTGAGAGTATGGATGAGAGAATTTTAAGAGCAGCTGAGATAACTCTACGTCGTGGAGTAGCCGATGTTATTCTTTTGGGAAATGAAGAAAAACTAACACAAAACTACTTGAGACTTGGGCTTGATCTTAGTGAGGCAACTATTATCGACTACCTAAATTCAGAACTTATGGAAGAGTTTATAGAAGAGTTTTATGAAAAAAGAAAAGAAAAAGGACTAACAAGAGAAGCAGCAAGAGATGCCATGGGACATCTAAACTACTTCGCTACTATGATGGTTCAACTAGGATATGCTGATGGAATGGTAAGTGGTGCAATTCACTCAACTGGAGAGACCATCAGACCGGCTCTTCAGATTATAAAAACTAAACCAGATATTAGCGTGGTTTCTAGTGTATTTTTTATGTGTCTTAAAACAGAAGTATTAGTCTATGGAGATTGTGCAGTCAATCAAGACCCAGATGCCAAAACATTAGCTCAGATTGCAATATCATCTACTCGTACAGCTGAAGCTTTTGGGATAGATGCAAAGGTTGCAATGCTCTCATACTCAACAGGAGAGAGTGGTAGTGGTGCTGAGGTAGAAAAGGTAAGAGAGGCTACTAAAATAGTTCAAAGTAAACATAGTGATTTCCTTATAGAGGGACCTATTCAGTATGACGCAGCAGTTAATAAAAATGTAGCTCGTACAAAACTTCCAGATTCTAAAGTAGCTGGAGAAGCAAATGTTCTTATTTTTCCAGATTTAAATACTGGTAATAATACATATAAAGCAGTTCAGCGTTCAAGTGGTGCAGTAGCTATTGGTCCAATACTTCAAGGATTAAATAAACCTATTAATGATTTAAGTCGGGGATGCTTAGTTACAGATATTGTGAATACTATAGCAATTACTGCAATTCAAGCAGGGCAAGAATAATGAGAGTTGCTGTCATCAATTCTGGTAGTTCTTCATTGAAATTTAAACTCTTTAATATGGACACTCAAGAAGTTTTATATACTTTGGTAGTAGAAAATATTGGTGAAAAAAATTCTAAGATTAAAACTCATCAAGAGGCTTTAGAGAGCTTAGATATTGATTTTTTGTATGTAGATATCATTGGGCATAGAGTTGTCCATGGTGGTGAATACTTTCATGAAGCAACTATAATAGATGAAAAAGTAATTGAAAAAATTGAGGATCTAATTCCTCTTGCGCCACTTCATAATACAGCAAACTTAAAGGGCATAATGGTAGCGAGGCAAAAAGCTCCAGATGCTCTGCAAGTAGCAGTTTTTGATACAGCTTTTCATGCACAGATGCCACAAGAAGGGTATTTGTATGCTCTTCCATATGAGATGTATGAAAAACATAAGATAAGAAAATATGGTTTTCATGGAACTTCTCATTCATATCTTTTAAAAGAGTGTGCAATACTTCTAAAAAAAGAGACTAAAGAATTAAATATAATAACCTTGCATCTAGGTAATGGAGCAAGTGCCTGTGCTATACAAAATGGCATAAGTATAGATACTTCTATGGGTTTTACACCTTTAGAAGGTTTAGTTATGGGTACAAGATCTGGAGATATTGATCCTGCTGTTGTATTGTATATGCAAAGAGATTTAGGACTTAGTGTTAATGAAATAGATGAAATGCTAAATAAAAAATCTGGTTTGCTTGGCATCTGTAATAGTGGTGACATAAGAAAGATTTTACAAAGTGATGATGAAAAATCAAAGCTAGCTATAAATATGATGGTTAGGCGTGTTAAAAAGTATATAGGTGCATATTTAGCTCTTCTAGGTAGAGTAGATGCCATAGTCTTTAGTGGAGGAATTGGTGAAAATTCTGCTTATATTAGAGATAGAGTAATGGATAATAATTTAGCCAAAGGTACACCTGTTTTAGTTATAAAAACAGATGAAGAGCTTGAAATTGCAAGGCAGTGCTTAAAATTTTAAGACCAACTTTGTGCAAAAAGAGAATTTTTTGTAGCGATTGTGTTTAGAGTATTTAAGTCATTTTTGTTTAAAACTTGTTTCTTAATCTGGTAAACCATATTTACTAAGTATGCATATGAATCAAGATGTACTTCTTTGTTCATAAGTGCTTGAGTAGATAAAAAGTCCATAATGTCATTTCTACTTAGTTTGTCACAACTATATTTAAGGTTTTGAAGCATTAGAGCAAATAGCTCTTCTTCAACAATAAAAATATTAGTTGCCATTTTTTTAGAAGCATCTTCATCAATACCTCTTCTATGTAAATGTTTAGCAATAGAACTTGATACTGAATTTGCTTTAAATTTTGTGCTAGCTGTTAAAGATGTTGTAATAAGTGGAGTTAGGGCTAAAGAAGATGCTAGTAAAACAGATGATAAAATATTTTGATTTTTTTTCATTATTGGTATCCCTTTAAATTCGCCAATTCTAAAATCAAGTGCAATTTTTTGAAAGTAAGTTGAAAGATAGGATTAATCGATAATCTGCTAATCTTATTCGACCAAAAACAAAGAAG
>NZ_JADGFC010000148.1 GCF_016744025.1 Sulfurimonas sp. | reverse complement strand
GTCCTTTTTGACAAGGTCTCTTTGTTTGTGGATGGGAATTATAGGGGGTTAATGCTTTGAAGTTTCTTAATCGGTTGAGAAGTTTCTGGAAAGTTTTATTAGTATAAGTATAGACAGCCTTTAACTGTCTATTTATTGATTAATTTACCTCTATGTAAGCTGGTTTTGAGAAGTTTGGTACATCATCATATGAGAAGACCGCATAATACTTATGTACGCTACTGTCTCCAAAGTTATCATAAGTATAGTTATCTGTTCCTCCATAAAGCTTTTGTCCATCATATGGAGAACAAGGGATTCTAAATGCATTTTTAACTACTATTGCACCACTATATCCTTCATCATTTGGAATATCCCATTCTAGTTTAACAATATTACTTTCAAGAGTGTGTCTTAAATTTTTTACTTTTGCTGGTGCATTACGACGCTTCTTAATATAATTAATTATTAAAGAAGGTCTTTTTAATCTTTTATTATCCATAAATGTGACATCTTGTGTTTTAGAAAGAGGTTTGTGTGATGAAGCAGATATAACAAATACTGCTTTAGAGCTTTTGCCTATATTTTCAACCATTTCATTTATAGCATATTTATCAAATACAAATCTTTGTTTTGGTTCTGACTTTATATCAGATACACTTACATCATAACCTATACGCTCAATTACTTCTCTATTTTTAATTTTCTCATATGACTTATCTTCATCACAAGGAACAACCATCTCCATGTGAAAACGAAGCGTGTTTGCAGATTTAATATCGACTGCATCTATCTCTATATATGCATTTGATATTACTGTGTTATCCATCTCTGGCCATTGTGAAAAATCAAACTCTATACAAGAATATTTTTTATTTCCATCTTTATGATATCCAGCTACCAACTTATTTTCCAAAATCTTATTTTTTAATACTGTAAATTCTTTTGAAGATTGAAGTTCAAGTTTAACTTCATCTACTGTATAAGAAATATCTAATTTTGGTCTATAAGTTAGCCCACCACTAAATTTTCCATATCCAATATCCCACTGCATAAGTTGAGAAGCTCGATCTAAGGGGAGAGATGATGGCCCTTCGAATTTAAATAGTGCTTCTGATCTAGTTAAAGATTTTTGTAAAACAGCAAGCTCTTGAGCTGCAAACTTATATGTTCTCCATATACCTTGTGATAATTTAGCAGAACCCGTTGGTCTATCTATATAACTGAGAGATTTTGCATTTTTAATTTCATTAAAACTACTAATGTTATCTACAGTTCTATCATCAATTTGTCCAACTCTCCACTCTCCATAACTTTCTACTTGAACAGAAACCCTATTCATAGGATAAAAAGAAATTGAAGCACTAGTAATTATTGCATTTTGAGGTATAGTTGAGAGTGAAAAACCACAAACACCTAAACATTCACCCTTCCCTTTTGAAACACCTACAAACATCGAATTATTTCCAAAGTGATCTTCATCTTTTTTTGTTTTTTCACCAACATACCCAACTTTATCTGCAAGTGGGTATAAAATCTTTGAAAACATATTTTCCGCAGGCTTTGTTCTAATAGCTATCATCTGAGCATATGCTGATTTTACTTTTCTGATTTTACAGACTGCTCTTATATAGTAATAATAATTGGTAGAAGATTTAAGATTTTTGTCTGTATAGGTTTTTAATTTTGTCATTCCTATTCTATTGGATGCTTGAGCAAAACATTTTTTCTTCTTTGAACGGTATACTTCAAAATACAATAAATAATCATCAGCATAATCCCAACTAAGTTCAACCTCTTTAGAACAAACTTCTGTTGCTAGAAAGTTTTCAACTCTAGGTAATGCATTGCCTTTTTTATAATTATTTGCTTCTGAGAGTGCAAAGATAAGTGCTGGAAGATTTTCATTAATATTTTCGCTCATATGTTCTTTATAATCACTAATATTTCTTGTTCCAACTTCAATTAGTAAGGATAATACACCTTTTGAATAATAAAATTCTCTACCACTTCCTGAAATTAAGTGCACTGGAGGTTTCCCCATATGCACACCGTATTCTCTGCCAGACTCTTTTCGAATCTCTTCAGCCATATTAGATGCTAACAGATTTAAATCTATTGCATCTATTGCATCTTCATGTATAAAGTTATGCGCTGGAAATATAACATTTCCTTGTGAATGGTAATCCAGTGCAATTGAAATATTTTCATGACTAGTTACAAAGTCTCTTAAAGCACTTGTTTCAGGTTCACTAAAAGCATTTGGCCCAGAGTAAACATTTGACATCGTGTTTTGATTTTGAGTAAAACCCACAGAAAAATTTCTGTTTAAATCAACTCCAAAACTTCCGTCTGCATTTTTTCTTCTATTTTTTCTCCAAAATGAAAAATGATTTCTTGAATACTCAAACCCATCAGGGTTTGCACAAGGAACCATATATAGTGTTGTTCTGTCTAAAATATCATTTAGCTGTGGATCATAATCTATATGCTCTAATATATATTTTGAAAAACTAAGACTAAGCTCTATTCCTATCCATTCTCTTGCGTGAATAGTTCCTGTAAAAAAAAGTGCCGGTTTATCTAAATGTTTATTTATATTTTTCGTAATACTTACGGCAATAATATCTCTATCTTCCCAAGTCTTGCCAATAGACTCCACTTTAACAAGATCTGGATTAGATATTTGGGCTGCTTTAAAAAAATCTACACATTCGTTATAAGAACTATATTGTTGTCTCAAATTGTTACCTTACAAGTTATTAATTATTAAAAATATAGCCAGTAGCTAAATTTCTCTTTAGAAATGCAATCATACTCAGTTAACTCTTTAAATGTACTAATGAACTTATTTTACTATAACTACACTCTTCTTATTACAAATAAATTCATTATATAAGGTTATATTTCAAAGACTATTACACTCATTTCTTTTTAGTTCTCTTATCTATCAGATCTACTATTAAATTAATCTTTTTATTATTAAAATTTAGTCCAAGTTTTTCTTGTTCTGGAGTTGCAAATGCAGGTATACCATTAACTTCTAGTACAACATACTCTTCTTTTTCCATATCATAAATAATATCTACACCACCAATATCAACATTACAAGCTTTACAAGCTTTACAAGCTTTTATAGCTATATTTATAATTTCGTCATTAGCTTCACGAACAAATACAGACCCACCACTTGTAACATTAGTTCTCCAATCAGTTGAACTAGCTTTTCTACCATAACAGCCTACAAATTTGCCATCTACAATATCTACTCTATAGTCAGTATTATCATATTTTATAAACTTTTCTACATAAAAGTATCTCAAATCCATCTGATTTAAAAATGGAAGTAACATGTCTAAATTAGCCTCACTTTCTATTTTTGTAAGACCAACTCCACCCCAACCATCTGTTGGTTTGTAAACCATTTTATCCCATTTTTTAATATTTTTTTTAAGATGATGCCCATCATCTCTATGACAAAGCTTGTAATCTGGGGTTGAAATACCTTCATTTCTTAAAACAAATGATGTATGAAATTTATCCTCTGTTAGAGCGAAAGAATCATAAGAGTTAATCATAGGTATAACCCTATTAAGCGCATGATATAAGTACATTTGATACTGAGTTTGTTCACCTACATTATAAGAGAAAAAGAGATCTAATTTATTTAATTTTATATCATCATAAATTATATTTACATTTTTAGCCAAGGCTTTTCTAAGATTTATGTTATCAAGTGTATCAATATTTCTATCTTTAAGTTTTTTGATGATTTTTTTTCCGATTTTGTCACCACCGCCATTACTGTAAAGCCACATTCCAATTTTTCTATTTGACATTATTAACCCTTAATTTATTACGATGTCAGAAATACTTCCATCATCTACCCTTTAATGCTAAAGCATGGCCTAAAAAAAATAATTTCTTACAAGGTATAATCTAATTAAAATCTAAATTTTCTATAAAATAAGTAAATAGCTTTCTGCTCAACTCTATTCTACTTTTAAAACTTTCTTTGGAAGCTCTTTCATTCACTGTATGATCTCCATCTCCAAAGGGTCCAAATCCATCTAAGGTTGTTACTCCACATGAACTTACAATATTAGCATCACTTACACCACCTCTTTCTTCTGTATTTAGAGTTGATGAAGTGATTTTTTCGATATTTTTTATCAAACTAATAGATGCAACACTCGTCAGCATTACGTCACGTTGTATGCCACCACTTAAAATAGCAGTAGTTCCTTTGACAAAAGATTTTTCAACTATGTCATTAATAGAATTTAAAACTCTATCACGTTCTTCAGAGTGTTTATATCTAAGTTCAAAAACCATATTAGCTAAAGGAGATATTGTGTTAGCACCAATACCACCATTTATTTTCCCAACATTAACAGTTGTACCTTTTTCTAAGTCTGTCAATTTCACTAATTCTTCTAGTTTATAAGCAGCTTCTAAATTTGCGTCATGACCAAGTATGTAGTTGTTTCCAGCATGTGCTGCCTTACCTTGGATATCTATAAGAAAAGTACCGACACCCTTTCTTGCGGTGACAACTTCCATATTTTGCCCAGCTGCTTCATATACGAAACAATAATCATACTTAGATGCTAGCTTAGAAGTTAAATGTTTAGAATTATCACTACCTGTTTCTTCGTCGCTAACAAAAAGGATGTCTATATTTTTTATTTCAAGATTTTGTGCTTTTAATTCTCGTAAAGCCTGAAGTGCTACTATATTTCCACCCTTCATGTCACAAACACCTGGTCCATAAACCCACTTTTCATCTTCAGAGTATTCTTCAAATTTATTTGGTGGAAAAACTGTGTCTATATGCCCAAGTAGTAGTAGTTTTTTTGAAGTTTTATCATGTTGTGAAGTATAATGTCTATGATTACCAATAATTTCTCTATCATAAATATTAACTTCAAAACCTAATTCTTCAAGCCATTTGTCGAATATTTTTCCAACTCTATCTACACCAATTTTATTTTTAGTATATGAGTTTATATTTATTATTGTACGTAGATCATTTAAATAGTTCATTAAACTCCTAATTTTTTATGTAAATTAGTTGATTGTACTATATATTTATTCGCCAATTCTAAAATCAAGTGCAATTTTTTGAAAGTAAGTTGAAAGATAGGATTAATCGATAATCTGCTAATCTTATTCGACCAAAAACAAAGAA
>NZ_JADGFC010000011.1 GCF_016744025.1 Sulfurimonas sp. | reverse complement strand
CTTTGTTTTTGGTCGAATAAGATTAGCAGATTATCGATTAATCCTATCTTTCAACTTACTTTCAAAAAATTGCACTTGATTTTAGAATTGGCGTTCTTTAAAGATATAGTACCAATTACTTGCTTAGTCAGTGTGTTCTTTTTAACATTTCAACTATACAAACTATTCGAAAAAGACTTTTGTACAACTAAGTTCTTCTTTATAACAAAACTCCAAAATATTTTTATATGGAGTTGTGTTTCTTCTCTTTATTGTGGCAAAATTTGCCTGTGATATTTCCAGTGCATCTGCTACATCTTTGTCTAAAACTTTTTTCTTTTTGCCTGATGACAGATGAGATTTTAACTCTTTTATAATTGATTCAAAGTCTCTCATAGTAATTCCTATTAGTTTAATAATAGAAATATATCCTAAGAAAAATCAAACTTACAAAAACATTGCAATTTGCTATTTTTTTAACATCTCTTTTATAGAGAAACTAAAGATTGAACCTTTTGCAAACTCAGACTTTATTTGTATCTTTGACTTATGCATCTTTAAAATATAACTAACCATAGCCAGCCCTATTCCCATTGAATTATCCCAAGTATTTTTCTTTACTCTGTAAAACTTAGAAGTAACCTTATCAAGGTGCTCTTCTTCAATACCAATTCCATTATCTATTACAAAAAGCTCATTATCTTTTAAAACGATTTTTACGTCCATTTCAGAGTATTTAAGCGCATTATCTACTAGGTTTATAATAAGTAATTCTATCATCGTTTTATCAGCTTCTAACATAGTACTTGAAGCCTCTAGAGTTATCTCTCTATTTCTATACTTTAGAGATAGGTTTGAGATTACTTCTTCACATAATATTTTCATATCAAAATATTTTGTGTCAAGTTTTAAGTCATCATTTTCAAGTTTGACTGAAAGAGCCAAACGATCTAACATCTGAGATATTTTTTCTCCGTTTGAACTTATCTTATTCAAAAACTTTTCACGTATTTTTGGATTTATCTCTGCATCTTCTTGAAGTGTTTGAGCATAACCAATTATAGATGCCACGGGGTTTTTAAACTCATGAGATATAGCAGATAATATATCATTTCTCTGTTTATTCATTAACCTAAGTTTAGCTGTATATTTTCTCTTTTGTTTATCTCTAGAGCTTAACTTTTTCACAAGATTTTTAAGCATAAGAGATATCTGTAAAAACTCATAAAAATACTTTGTTTTTACGATGGCATTGTAGTTTTTATTTGAGAGTTCATCTAGAAAAACAGTAATCTGCTCGATGTCATAAACAATTCTCTCACTCATTCTTTTTGAAATGTAAAATGCAACTACTACAACTACTAAAAATACAAGAAATAGTTTCGACCATAAAGAATAAAAATCTTTCATTACCTGAGCTAAACTTGTAGATAGCCTAATATAGATTTTCTCACCATTATAAGAAATCTTTTTAGCCACATATAAAAAGTCTACTTTTAGTGTTTTAGAGTATCTAGTAATATGAGAAAACTCATCTGTGTTTGCCTGCATGATTTCATATCTACTGCCATGATTATCCATAGTTAACTTATCTGCACTAGACTCTGCTATAACAACACCATCATCATCTATCACGGTAACACGCAGATTTGTAGTCTCATATACGCGTTTAGCATATAAGTCAATATCCTTAGTATTTTCTAATTCAAGTCCCATAAGAACTATGGCGTTTTCTAGATTATGTTGATTGTGATTGATTATTATTGATTTAAGAGCCACATAACTTATTAGTGATATAACAAGTAAAGTTCCTACAAAAAGTAGTAAAAACTTTATAATAAATATTTCATGTATTTTTAGCACAGTCTGTATCCAACTCCACGCACAGTTTGAATATAATCTTTAGTCTTGTCCGGATCAATTTTTTCTTTTAGTCGATTAATAGCAACATTTACAGTTTTATACTGATACGCTTCACCGTCTCCCCATACATTTGAAAGAAGATAATCACGATCTAAGACACTATTTTTGTTGATTATAAACTCATATAAAAGATCAAATTCTAGTTTTGTTATCTCAACACACTCTCCATCTACTTTTAGCTCTCTTGTGCTTTTATCTAAAAGTAAATCTCTGTAAGAAATCTGTCCTTCATTGTATTTTTTAGTAGTTCTTCTAAGGATAGATTTTACACGAAGAATAAGTTCTTTCATATTAAAAGGTTTTGTTAAATAATCATCACCACCTCTTAAAAATCCCTCTTCTATATCAGTGTCTCTATTTTTAGCACTCAAGTAAATAACAGGAGTTAAGACTCCTTCTTCTCGAAGACTTGCAACAAATTCACTACCCTCGACTCCTGGAAGATTTCTGTCCATGATTAGTAAATCTATCTCTTCTTCTTCTAGTATTTGACTTACTGTTTTAGTGTTTAAAAAGCCTATAACTTCAAAGCCCTCTTTCTCAAGAGTATATTCAAGGAGTTCTAGTAAATCTTCTTCATCTTCAACAATAACTATTTTAGCACTCATAAATCACCTTGTGGTCTATATTTTTATTATTGTACCAAAATGTTGTTTTACTTTTATTACACTCTGGTTACATCAAAGATAGATAATTATATTTCTATTTTGTAACCTGTTCCAAATACATTTTTAATTGTATCTTTTGGTAATTTTTTTCTTAGATTTTTTATGATTGTCTTTAGTGCATCTAGTTTATCTCTGTCATAGTCATCCTCATACCAAACATCTATAATAATTTCATCATATGTATACGTAGTATTTACTGAAGAAAAAAGAAGAGTCAAGATAGATCTCTCTTTATTTGTAAGAACTGAAGATGAATTATTCTTAAGAAGCTCTACTCTTTGTATATCCCAAGAGAAACCATCTTTTAAAACAATCCTCTTTTTAGATTTTGTCTCAAAATTTGACAGTTCATCGATAACAAGGCTCAAAGCATCTTTTAACTCACTTCTACTCACTGGCTTTACAAGATACTTGGTAAGTTTAAGTTCTGTAGCTTCAAGTAAGTACTTCGTCTCAGAATGAGCAGTAAGCATAATAACTTTTATAGAGTGATCACTTTCACGTATTTTTCCAACCAAATCCAGCCCATTTAGTTTTGGTAAATTGATATCTACTATCATAATATCAGGACGGTTTTTAATATAGTTATCATAACCTTCTTCACCATCAGCAGCTTCAAAAACCTTATCAAAATGTCTATTTAAATAGTTGATATAGTTGGCTCTGATGTCTTTATCATCTTCAATATATAAGATTGAGTATGCTTCTCTTTTACTCATCATCTGCCCTTAGTTTTATTTCAAAACACACACCCTTGTTACAATTGCGAACAATTAGTGTTCCATCTAAACTCTCTTCAATTATTTTTTTAGACATATAAAGTCCTAAGCCTGTTCCTTTAGATTTATGTTTTGTTGTAAAGTATGGTTCAAAAACTTTATCTCTAATATTCTTAGTAATTCCACCAGCATTATCGCAGATTTTTATTATAAAAAACTCACCTTCTTTCTCAATATATATATTTATGATTGGTGATTTTATATTTCTATTGACTAATGCTTCTTTAGCATTATTAAGTAACACCAATACCACTTGTTGTAATTCACTCTCATAAGCATAATATTTATACTCTTTTTTTATATCCACAACAACTTCTATATTGTTTTTTTTAAGAGAACCTTTTACTATATATATTGATTTTTCGATCATTTCTCTAAGTAAAAAACTATTTTTCATTTTATCATGAGTAAAAAAGTCTTTAAAATCATTAATAGTATTTGAGAGATATTTAGTTAAAGATTCTATTTCTAATAGTCTCTCTTCTACATCTATATTTCTAAAGTTTTTTTCATGAAGAATATCATCTATAAGAAGTACAGATGAGTTTATTTGAGAGAGAGGTTGTCTCCACTGATGAGCAATATTCTCAAGCATCTCACCCATTGCAGCAAGTTTATTTTGATGAAAAAGAACATTTTCTTCATCGCTAATTTTCTTTAATTCAGAATCATTCTTGTGACGCTTCTCTTGATTTAATTTTTTTACTCTAAGGCTTTTGTAGATAAGTATTAGTATTATTGTAATTAAAAAGATTATAAGTAATTCGTGGAACAGATACTGCTCAAAGATAAAGTAATCAAAAAGTTTCATTATATTATTTTAGCCAAAAGAAACTAATAAGCTTCATTGACTTATAATGTAGCTATCTAGGAGAGTAACATGTTTGTATCTTCATACAATACTTATGTCAACACAAATAACTCAGATAGAAATGCAAACCACAAAGTAGACAAAGCAAAAAATTCTTCTACTTTATTTGAGTCAAAACTAGCTCAAAACAGTGTAATAGAATCAAAAGATACTCAAAATCTACCAATTACTTATATCTCAAACTACAAATCATTTAACAATAAACAAAAGTTACAAGAGCAACTCGAAAATAAAGATGGAATAAAGTTCAATAAAATAAATGATATAAAAAATGCCAAAGAAGCCTATGCAGATAACTCTGTAATGTTTCCCTTACTCTCAAAACCAAAAACAACTCAAAGTCAAATACTACAGATTGACAGAGAACTCCCGATGAATCTTCAAGAAGCACAAGAAAAACAAATTCGTCACAATATGGTAAATACTTACCTAGCTAATGACAAGTACTATCAGATAACAGCCTAGTCTTCTTCTATCCAAGCCTCAGTTTTTATAACTTTGCCATTACAAAAATACTTTAACTTAAAAGCATTAGAACATTTACCATTACTAAAGTCCATAATAGCTAATTGAAGAATTTTTTTACATTTTTTAGGTACATCAAAGTGCCCTTTCATTCCTGTAAGAAACTGTTTTACTGGTACTTTTGAATCCATTCCTATAACATTATCTCTACAACCCGTTAAACCGATATCCGTTAAATAAGCTGTACCATTTGCTATTTGAAAATCATCTGTTGAGACATGGGTATGCGTTCCAATAATTCCACTTACTTCACCTTGAAGTAGCATCATCATTCCACGCTTCTCACTTGTAGCCTCTGCATGAAAATCTACAAATATATTCTCAACACCCTGCTCTTTTAGTTGTTGTACTGTTTGTTTTGCTTTTCTAAAACCATTATCAGCCATAGGCATAGCGTAGTAACCCATAAGATTTAAAACTCCAAGCTTTTCACCAGCGACTTCATAAACCTTACATCCAGTTCCATTTACTTCATCAGGATAGTTATGAGGACGAAGTATTTCATGAGTATCAAAGAGTGCTTCAACATCTTTTTTATCCCAAGTATGATTTCCCCCTGTCATACAATCAATTCCATAAGATACTAACTCATTTGCATTTTTAGCAGTAACACCAAAACCATGAGATGCATTTTCATAATTAGCTATAATAAAGTCAATTTTATATTCTTCTCTTATTTTTTTGAGATATTCTTTTAACATCTCACGACCTGGACGACCTACAATATCACCTATAAATGCTATTCTCAATTATAATACCTTTGGTTTATTATTTCTAAGATAAAAAAGTACTGCTTTGATAATGTCATCATCATCCTTAGATGCAGACTTGATAGTCTCTTTTGAATCATTAAAATATGAAACAGTAATATTCTGTCCATAGTTCATAATGCTTCTTATCTTTTTCTCTAGACTTAGAAGTTTGATTACCATCAGTTCAAAAAACTGTTTTGTTGGGTTATCCAACTCTCCAAATCTATCTATAATCTCTTCTTCTATTTCATATATTTCTATAGGCTCTTCACACTGAGAGAGTCTTCTATAAATATCTAGGCGAAGTCTGTCTTCTTTTACAACTTCATCAGATATGTATGCTGATATAGTTAGTTTTATATCAACCTTAGCTCTCTCCTTCTCCATAGTATTACTTAGTAGTTTTATTGCGTCCTCGAGCATTCTAAGGTATAGCGAGTAACCAATATTTTTTATATGTCCGCTTTGAGCATCTCCAACAAGATTTCCACCACCGCGTATCTCTAAATCATGATATGCTAAAACTGAACCACTTCCCAAAAATGAGTTAGACTCTAATGCTAAAAGACGCTTCTTTGCCTCATCTGTCAGATTTTCTTTATTTTGTACTATAAAGTATGCAAAACCTTCAGAGCTACCACGTCCAACACGACCACGAAGTTGATGAAGATCTGCTATACCAAATCTATCTGCTCCATCGACTATCATAGTATTTACATTTGGCATATGAATACCAGACTCGATGATGGAAGTTGCTATCATCAGGTCATACTCCCCTGCTTCAAATTTAAGAAGTTCTTTTTCTGTTTGCACAGCAGAGATTTTTGAGTGAAGCATTACCATGCGTAGGTCTGGAAGTATAGCTTTTAGTTCTCCTAGTTTTATAGGCATATGATCAATCGAATTATGTACATAAAAAACTTGTCCACCACGACGAAGCTCACGTAAAATAACTTCTTTTATAAGCTTTTCACTATACTCTTTTAGAAATGTTCTAACACCCTGTCTCTCACTTGGTGGAGTAAGAAGTTGTGACATTGTTTTTATAGAACTAAGTGCTTGATTTAGTGAACGAGGAATTGGTGTAGCACTCATAGATAATAGATGCACATTATGATAAAGCTCTTTAATTCTCTCTTTTTGTTTAACTCCAAACTTATGCTCTTCATCTATGATTACAACACCTAAGTTTTTAAATGCTAAGCCAAAAAGAGAGTGAGTTCCTACCACTGCATCTATCTCTCCAGATGCAAGTCCTTTGATGATATTTGTTTTATCTTTAGTGCTTACAAATCTATCTAGTTTTGCATACTTGATTCCTAAATCTTCAAAACGCTCTGTTAGTGAACGAAAATGCTGAGCAGAGAGAAGAGTTGTTGGAACAATAAAAGCGGATTGAAAACCTGATTTGTATGCTGCAAATATTGTATTTAAAGCTACTTCTGTTTTTCCAAAACCAACATCACCACTAAGAAGTCTATCCATGATATGACCAGAACTCATTTGTGTAATTATCTCATCAACTGATTGAGTTTGATCCCCAGTATAATCAAACCCAGATGTTTTTTGAAAATCTTGAAGTTCTTTTTTGGCAATCTTAAATTTTGGAGCTTTTATTAGTTCACGAGCAGCAGCAGTATTTACAATCTGTCCTGCAATCTCCATAAGACGTTTTTTAACCTTATCTTTTAACTTACCAAAACTTCCCTTACCCAGTTTATCAAGAACAGGAGTAGAGCCACCAGATGCAATGTAACGGTCAATACAGTCTAAGTTTTCAACTGGAAGAAGAATTTTATCATCACCAACATACTTGATAACAATAAAGTCTTTTATACCACCTAAAATCTCTGTCTGTTCAATCTTTTCAAATATACCTACACCATAATCTTCATGAACTACATAATCACCAGCTTTTAAATCATCTAGTAAAATAGAACTTTTTCTTCTACGTCTTGTCTTATCAGGTTTGTTTAGGGATATAACTAGTTCATCTTTTGAAACTATGTTTAAAATATATGGAGCATATACCTCTTTAATATTTGTAAGGTTAAAAAGACCAGCTTGTTTCACCAAAGCTTCATTAGCAGCAATAATAGTTATTTTTTTATCTTTGTGAACTCTTAGTAGAGTTTGTAAGTCAGCTACTATAACTTCTCTAAAGTCATCACTCTCTGGCAGTATTTTTAAATTAAAATCTTCTCTAGATATACTTGGATTATTTAAAGCATACGAGTCTATTAAAAGAGTATCAAGCGAAGTTGCAAGTTTTACATTTTTGCCATCCATAAAGTTACTTGCTTTATCTTCTAAATACCAAAATCCTAGAGATGCAACATCTTTTACTAAAGAATCAAACTCACTCTTTTGCACTGTCTCACTTAGCTTATTAAAATGTTCTTCATCTAAAGAGTAAAAAGCTGGTGCTATTTCTACACTATCAAGCTCTTCACTCTTTGTTCTTTGGGATTCTAACTCAAAATATTTTATCTGTTCTATCTCATCATCAAAAAGAGAGATACGAATCGGCATCTTTGCACATGGAGCGTAAATGTCTATTATATCTCCACGAAAAGATATCTCACCTTCAACTTGAACCATATCAACAAAATTATATCCCCAAAATAGCATCTGTTCTTTAAATGCACTAAGATTAATATTTGAGCCAAATTCAATAATTCTAAATTCTAAAAGTGAAGCTTGAGGTAGATGAAAAAGTAGAGTCTTCAAAGGAGAGATAACTAAAGGTTTCTTTTTCTGAGTATAGTATATTTTTAAGGCCCAAAATAGCTGATGTAATTCTTCTTTATATACGCGAAGGTCATCTCCATAACTAGCACGAAAATCAGGGAAGACTACTACTTCACGATTAAAAAACTTTGCAACACTCTCTAGGACTAAAGCTTCTTTAGAATCTTCACATATCAAAACTTCTAAATCTTGATTCGGCTGTGTTTTAAAATATTGGTATAGTGCACTTTGTGACATTATTTTCCTAAGAGAGTTGTATTTATGAAAGTTTATCTAAGAGAGACTAAAAATGATTATAAAGTAAAAGAAAGAATCTTTTACTTTATACTTTTTTAATTGAAGGTTTATCAAGTGTTTCAGGAGTTGGAACAGGTGATACATCTTTTACAACGCTATTACCTTCAAAAATACCTTTAGCTTCGATAATAAGCTCTCCAGATTCTATAGTTCCATTAACACGACCAGCAGCTTTTATCTCAACTCTTTGAGCACTAACAGTACCTTCTATGTAACCTTGAACAACAAGTCTTTGAGTAGTAACATCACCTTTTATGTGACCGTTCTTACCGATATTAACTTCTTTTTTAGAGTGTATTACGCCTTCAAATTCACCGTCTACATATAAATTACATGAGAGATTCATTTCACCTTTGAGCGTAGAGCCAATTGTGATGATGGTAGTGTTTGTGTCGGGTTTGGTACTTTGATGTGTGCTGTCGCCGTTATTAAAGATTGCCATGGTATTTTCTTTTCCTTTTCAAATATGTCTTTATAGTTTTGTATATTCCACTTTACAAAATAAAATGGGTTTACTGCACGTTGAATAAATCTAAGTTCGTAGTGTAAATGTGGGCCACTGCTCATACCGGAGTTACCTGTATAAGCTATGAGATCACCCTTCCTTACAAACCTGCCCGATTTTATCACAATCTTGTTTAAATGACCAAAATATGTTCTAAAACCATAGTTATGTTGAAGTATAACAAGTCTTCCAAAGCCACTTTTCTTGTGAAGACCAGCATATTCAACAATCCCATCTGCAGTTGCATAAACAGGTGTTTTCATTCTTGCTTTCATATCAAGGCCACGATGAAATTCTTTTCTCTTTAGTGTAGGGTGCACTCTATAGCCAAACTTACTAGTAACACCTTTGTATTCAATAGGAGAACCGCTTGGGATAAACTGTAATAAAGTTGCCATATGTTCAGAGTTTAGTTTAGTGATACTTACTCTTTCTTGTAGAGTCATCTCTTGAACTGGTGCTAAACCTATTAGTGTTTCAATTTCTGAAAGAGAATCTGATACTTCATTTAACTCTTTTTTCTTAACCAATAGAGCCATTTGAGTATCTCTCATACTTTGATCAAGTTGAGCATTTTTTTCTTTGAGAGTATTATAAGCGAGTTGTGTATTTTCACGTTTTATTTCTATTTGGTCAACTGCGTAGTCAAGATATAAAATAGTACCTACTGCAATTAAACCTACAAAACCTAAAAAAAGAGCTGCATATCTAATCCCTTTTTTAACAATTTGATGAAGATTAAATTGCTTTACGCCATGATCATCATTAATAGTAATAGTAAAATGATCATTCATATTCTAAAATTCCACTCTTATTTTGACTTTTTAAAAAAGCTTCGACAACACTAAAAGATCCAAAAACGAGGTACTTAATGTTAGGTCTTACACCTTTAAATGTAGTATATTCTATCTTTAAATCATTTAAAGTTCTTTGAAGTAGCTCATTTGTTTCAATTCTTTTGTCATTCACTGCAATAATTTCTACTTTATTCACTATTGGTTTTAATATTTCAAGTATCTTTTTATACTCTTTGTCTTGATAACTATTGTAAACTAAAGTATATTTTTCTTTATCTAATGCTTCTCTTATAGCTTGGGCTGCAAGGGGGTTATGTCCAACATCAACTATAATATTTTCACCTATAGAGCTAAGTCTTCCAAAAAGTCTAGAACCAATAAAATCACTTTGAGTGTATTGTATATTTAAAAACTTTAAGGCTGAAATTGCTAGTGAAAGATTTTGCGTTAAATAGTTTTCTAGTTTCAAGTTTTTTGCTATTTTTGCTATTTTATCTTCATCATGAGCATCTAAAAAATGAGATATTTTTTTTATATTTAAAGATTTCTTCCGAGATATAGAATCTACTATATTATAAACTTCTGTCTCTTTTTGTCTTGCTAAAATAGCAAATTTTTGAATTGCATTTAACTTAGTGGTTGCTATTTCTTTTACAGTGTTTCCTAAAAAAGCTTCATGGTCATTAGAGATCGGAGTAACCAATGTCAAAACCTTATCAAAGACCGCTGTAGCATCATGTTTTCCACCCAAGCCAGCTTCCATAACAATATACTCACAATCTTTATATACCAACAGAGAGAGTAGTGTTGTATATTCAAAATAACTAAGAGCATTTGAGTCATCATCTGATAAAATATTTTGAAGTTCTAGATGATTTTTTTGCAAACACTCATCATCAATATCTTTACCATTTTTCCAAACTCTTTCATTAAACTCTAAAATATGAGGGGAAGTATAATGTCCAGTATTAAAACCAAGAGAATATAGAGCAGTTGCCAAAAAACGCCCTGTTGTTCCTTTTCCATTAGTACCAATAATATGAATAATTTTTGGACTAGGAAGAAAAGGTTTTATCTTCTCATAGATGCGAGGCATACGAGAATAATCTATTTCATCATAGTAGAGTGGTTTTGCGTTTAAAAAATCTTGTAGCACTATTTTTTCTTGTACGCTACTTGATTACGTCCATCTTTTTTAGCTTTATATAGATACTCATCAGCAGAATTGATCACACTACTTAGAGATGCATGCAGTTTTCTCTCACTAACACCACAACTAACAGTTACTTCTATTCTCTCGCCCTTATACATAAAGCGTGCTTTTTGAACATGCTTTCGCACTTTTTCTGCGAATATTGCTCCACCTTTAGAATCTGTCTCACTTAAAAGGGCCATAAATTCTTCACCACCAAATCTACCAACAATATCTACACTTCTAGCTTCTTTTTTAAGTATTTTTGCAAAGGCACAAAGAACAGCATCTCCAGCGTCATGACCATAATTGTCATTTACATCTTTAAAGTGGTCTAGATCAAACATAATTACAGAAAAATTATGTCCATATCTTTCATATTCCCCTTCTTTTACATTCATAAACTCATCAAGGGCTCGTTTATTATAAAGCTTAGTGAGAAAATCTTCTTTTGAAGCAGTTTTTGCCTTTTCTAATTCTTTTTCAAGTTTACGAATTTTTTTACTTAAAACTGTCACTTCAGCACTATGTGTTTTTAAATCTTTACTTAGAAGCTGAGTATTTTCTTCTAAAGCTGTTGCTATTACAAATAGTTTTTTATGTGCTGTTTTAAAATTAGAACTTGAATCATCATTATAAGATTCTAACTCTGATTTGATTTTTTGAATCTCTAATGTTGAGTCGTCTGAGCGTTCTATCATTTCAATAAGTCTAAAAGATAGTTTATCAAGAACTCCGTCAAGAGATTCAACCATCTCTTTAACGCTCTTTTTATCAAGAGCAATTCTTAATAAAATAACAGATTTTATCTCACTCTCAATGCTTGAACTATCTAAAAGGGTAGGATTATTTTTTATTTTTTGACTAAGATTTGCAATCTTATCATTTACACTAGATGCTATAGAAGGGACAAAAGAAGAGACAAGCATAGATGCTACTCTTTGAAGTTCATTATTATCAAATTTTGCTGTATCTAAAGATGCTAAAGCTTTAAAACTTTTAACAGTTTTACTTAAGTTAGTACTATCTACATCACCTAATGAGCTTAGTTCATTTAAAAAGCTATCATCGTATGTTGTAATAAAATTAACCCAATATTGTCTATATTGTTCTAGTTCTAATGTATTTGGACTTGAGTTTAATAGTTTTATACTTTGCCTAGCTAGTTGAGAAGCTTCAGCATTATGAAGGACTTCCACAACTTGTAAAATTCTTTTTGTAAAAGTAGTCTGTGCATCAAGCAGTTCAGAACAAATAGTAGGTTTTAATCTATTGAGTTTTGAGATTAAAAAACGGGCTAGTTCACCCATTGTTTTTATTCTATATTGACTTAATTCTTTTTGGATATCTTTATTAAGAGTTTTGCAAAATTTATCTACATGACCACAGTCTTCAGACTGCATACCAGCTTTTTGGGCTTCCTTACAAAAGGCTTCAGCATAATAATCTGGTGTTAAAAGTTTACCTTCTAATTCAAGTCTTTTTACAGCTTTTTTTATAATACTCTGTATAGTCATAATTATTCCTTTTTCTTAGCTCTTGCACCCTCAGCAGAAACTTTTGCTACAAATGATTTAATAGCCTTTGCTGAACCATAACGTATAGCATCAAATCTTTGCTGATCTGTTACAGCAGCATCTGCATCTACTGTAAAGTCATATGTACCTGAAACAGAATAATTCTTAGAAATACCGTTATGAGATCTAGTTATTCCTAAATTTACAGTCATCTTATAACCTGTAACATAACCATCTTTATCATATACATTGGCAGAATATGATGTACTTTTAATACTTATCTCAAGATGTGTATCAGAACTTGCCTTATCACGCAGTGAAGCATGAAAAACTGTTATTACCGCTTCATCTACTGCATCTTTAATTATAACCGTATTTTCAGGATCTTCTGCAGATATGATAATATTTGTACTTATTTTTTCACCCATAATATCACGAGCAAATTTTGGACTTGGTTTATAACCACAAGAGGCAAAACCTAAAACTATAAGAAGCGATAAAATAACTTTCAAGATTAACCCTTAATCACTATATTAACTAATTTTTTAGGTACAAGTATCTCTTTTAAAATTTCTTTGCCTTCTAGCCACTTACTTGCAGCCTCTTTAGCACTCTGTATAATATCTTCTTTTTGAGTTTCTGGTGAGACTTCAATCTCTGTTCTTCTCTTACCATTAATAGATACACCAAGTGTGATAGAATCTTCTACAAACACTTCTTGGACAACTACTTGAGGAGTTAAGTTTTTAAGTGAGAAGTACTCACTACTTATATCCCAGCAAACATGAGGAATAACAGGTTCCATTATAGAACTCAGAATCCAAAAACCTTCACTCCATACATCAGAGTTACTCTGTACGTTTAGCGCGTTTATTGCTTCCATTGTACCTGCAATTAGAGTATTGAATGTATATTTTTCATTATAGACATCATTTGCACGAACTAGTGCTTCATAAACTTTCTTTCTTGCGTACTTTTCATCTTTTGATAGAATTGAATGATCTATTAATGGAATGCTCTGAGTTTTTACAATGTTTGAACTTCTATCAAAAAATCTTTTGATAAATTTGTAAGCACCTTCAACAGCATTATCATTCCACTCTAATTCTTGAGTTGGAGGAGCTGCAAAAAGGATAAACAGTCTTGCTGTATCTGCACCATATTTTTCAATAATTGCGTCAGGATCAACAGTATTACCCTTAGATTTTGACATTTTAGCACCATCTTTAAGCACCATTCCTTGAGTTAGAAGATTATCAAAAGGTTCATCAAAATCTATATAACCTAAATCACGAAAAACTTTTGTAAAAAATCTTGCATATAAAAGATGTAAAATAGCGTGTTCTATTCCACCAATATATTGATCAACACCCATCCAATACTTAATTTGCTCTTTTGAAAAAGCCTCTTTTTCCCAGTTTTGCTTAGATGCACAAAAACGTAAAAAGTACCAAGACGACTCAACAAAAGTATCCATAGTATCTGTTTCACGCACTGCATCTTTACCACAAGTTGGACAAGGACAATGCTTCCAAGTAGGATGATTATCAAGTGGATTACCCTCACCTGTAATCTCTATGTCCTCTGGAATGGCAATAGGAAGATTCTCTTTTTTCTCCATAACTAAACCACAATCATCACAATGAACAAAAGGAATTGGAGCACCCCAATATCTCTGACGAGAAACACCCCAATCTTTTAATTTATAGTTAGTTGTCTTTTTTCCTATCTTTTTTTCTTCAAAGTACTTAATAATATTGTATTGAGATTTTTTAGAGTTAAGTCCGTCAAATTCTCCTGAGTTAAATAACTCACCAACTTCTGTGTAAGCACAATCTGAACTAAGTTCACCCTCAAAAGGTTTTATAACTGCATTTATTGCTAGGTCATATTTTTTAGCAAAATCAAAGTCTCTTTCATCATGAGCAGGAACGGCCATTACAGCTCCACTTCCATAATCCATAAGAACAAAGTTAGCTATCCAAACTGGCACTTTTTTACCTGTCATAGGGTGTAAAACATCAAGACCAAGAGATATACCTGATTTTTCTTTTTGTCTATCTATAGAAGAAGTACTTTTCATATCTTTGATTTGAGAGATAACTTCAGCACTTAAAAGATTATTTTCAATCATATACGTAACAATAGAATGCTCAGGAGCAAGAGCAGTGTAACTAACACCATAAATAGTATCAGAACGAGTTGTAAACACATCAAACGATTCAAAGTTATTAGCTAACTTCTCTTTAGATGCAGAGTCAAAAAACAGGTCAAAAGCTAAACCGTTTGACTTACCTATCCAGTTTTCTTGCATAGTAAGAACTTGTTTTGGCCAACCACCTTCAAGTTTTTTCAAATCATCTAATAACTCATCTGCATACTTAGTAATTTTAAAATAGTATTGATTCATATCTTTTTTAACTATTGGAGTATCACATCTCCAACAGCATCCATCAACAACTTGCTCATTGGCAAGAACAGTCTGATCATTTGGACACCAGTTAAGCAATCCTTTTTCACGGTAAAGAAGTCCTTTTTCAAACATATCAATGATAAAGCCTTGTTCAAACTTTGTATAAAGCTCATCTGAGGTTGCTAGCTCACGTTCTTTTGAAAAAGAAAAACCCAAAGATGCAAACTCTTTTTTCATATAATCTATGTTGTCATAAGTCCATGTTTTAGGGTTAGCATTATTTTTAATTGCTGCATTTTCAGCAGGCATTCCAAAACTATCAAAACCTATGGGATGAAGTACATTAAAATCTTGTTGGCGATAGTAACGTGCGAATGCATCACTTATAGAATAATTTCTAACATGACCCATATGCAGTCTTCCACTTGGAAATGGAAACATACTTAAAATATATTTTTTTTCTTTGCTAAAATCTTCTGTAGGTTCAAAGCTTGCATTTTTTGCCCAGTGTTCTTGCCATTTTTTTTCTATAGTTGTAGAGTTGTATTCCAAGGAATCTCCAAGTTGTTAAAGTTATTGTGACTCCAGGTGGAGTCTTTGTTTATTAGTAGTCGTCGTGTGTTTTTAAGCTTTCTATGTAGACAAGGCCAACAGAGAAAAGGTTAGCAATAAGAGCACCGATAGTAAGTGCGATTGCCCATTCTAAGTTTCCAACAACTTCTAAATAAATAAATGCCGGAATTAGGTGTAAATCAGCTACTAAAGAAGAAGCTAAAAGTTCAGCAGAGAGTAGGTTTCTAACCCCTATTTTGAGAACTGTTGAAACTAAGTTTAAACTCGCAGCAACAAAAAGTGCAACTGCACTATGCTCATACAAAAACCCCGCTATTGATGTTAAACTCATCAACGAGAAAAATACATATATTACTTTACCCCAATCCATAGCACTACCTTATTAATTAATTAAAGCGATTATACAAAAAATATCTTAATGAGTGACTGAATAGGAATAAAAAGAAAATAGATTTATTTATTAAAAGTAGTTTACCCATGCATAAGCATGGATAAAATGTGCAAAGTAATTTTTACATAACTCCAGATTCGTACTGGTCACGCATTCTTTGTTTTTCAACTTCTCTTTGTGCTTTAGATGCCAGTTTAACATGGTAACCCTTAACATCAAAACCAAACCATAAAAGAATCGGTGAAGCAACAAATATAGATGAGTATGTACCTACAATTACACCAACAAGTAGAGTAAATGCAAATGAATGGATAATCTCACCACCAAGCATAAATAGCGTAAATACAACAAAAAACGTCGTTAATGACGTAAGTGTTGTTCTTGCTAATGTTCTAGTGACAGACTCATTAATAATATCTTCTAGGTCATTATTTTTAGAGTTAGTTACACCTTCACGAATACGGTCAAAGACAATAATTGTATCATTAAGAGAATAACCAAGTATTGTAAGAAGTGCTGCTAAAACATCTAAGTTAACATCTAAACCAACAAGTGCTATAGCACCTAAAGCAATTGAAATATCATGAACAAGAGCAACAATAGATGCAACAGCAAAACGCCACTCAAATCTAAACGCTACATATATCAATATACCTATAATTGCTAAAAGAAGAGACATTATCCCTTTTTCTTTTAACTCACTACCAACTTTTGGTCCTACAATATCAACACGTCGAATCTCAAAATTACCAGTGTCTTTTAATGCCGCGCGAGTAATATCGCCAATATCCACAGTAACACTACCTGTAGTACTTTTCATTCGGATAACTACTTCATCAACTGAACCAAATTCTGTAATAGAAGCACCGTTAAAAAGCTCATTGCTTTTTAAACTTTTTCTCATATCATCAATTGGAGCTGCTGTGTCATACTTAACTTGAACTATAGTACCACCAGCAAAGTCAACACCATAATTTAGACCTTTTGTCATAAGCATTGCATAAGATGCTAATACCAGTATGATTGAAAAAATCATAGCAGCCTTAGACTTACCCATAAAATTAAAGGTTCTTGTATATCTGAAAAATTCCATAATTAACCCTTAATCCCAAACCAGAAACGGTTGTTTTTACTTTTTTGTATTCTACTCTCTAGCATCTCATATATACCATGAGTACCAAGTATCGCAGTTAACATAGAAGCTAAAATACCAATACTGATAGTTATAGCAAAACCTTTTATTGCACCAGTTCCATATGCATAAAGAACAACTGCTGCAATTAGAGTTGTAATGTTTGCATCTAAAATAGCGCGCATTGCATTTGAATAACCATCTTCGATAGCTTTATGCATAGATTTTCCTTCATATATTAACTCACGAATTCTCTCAGAGATAATAACATTGGCATCTACAGCCATACCTACGGTCAGAACTATACCTGCCATACCAGGAAGTGTTAGTGTCGCACCAAAGAGACTCATAACAGCTAGTATGATAAACAAGTTGGCAATAAGTGCAATATTTGCAATTACACCAGCAGCTCTATAATAAATCATCATAAATATGATTACAAGTACAAAACCACCCATAAGGGCAATCATACTTGCTTTAATACTATCAGCACCAAGACTTGGTCCAACAGAACGTTTTTCCATCAAATAAATAGGGGCTAAAAGTGCACCTGAGCGAAGAGCAATAGCTAAATCTTTTGCTTCTTCAACAGTATAGTTACCAGAAATTTGTCCAGCACCACCACCAATACGCTCGTTAATATTTGGAGCAGAATAAACCTTACCATCTAAAACAACAGCTAGTCTCTTACCAACACTTTTACCAGTAAAGTCACCAAATATCTCAGCACCCTCTGCATTTAACTTGAAGTTAATTAGAGGTCTGTTACTTTGGTCAAATCCCATAGAAGCATCTGTTAGCATCCCACCATCAAGAATAGGAATCTCACGAACAAGATACTTTATCTGAGGATTTTTAACATCCGATAATATAATATCTCCATAAGCTGCTGCATCTGAATCACTCATATTATCAACACGAGCATTTCTATCTTCATCAACTGCCATTAGCTCAAGCTTAGCTGCACGAGAAATAAGTTCTCTTGCTCTTTGCTCTTCTTCTTGAGTTTTAATTCCAGCTAACTGAACAAGGATCTTTTCCTCACCCTGACGTGCAACTACAGGTTCAGCTAAACCAAACTGGTCAAGTCTATTTCGAATAGTCTCAATAGCTTGATCAATAGCTTGCTTCTCTGTTTTTAAAATCTCTTCTGGAGTTAAACTTAAAGAAAAATTTTCACCAGCAACAGATATGTTCGAACCATCTATCTCTTTTAAAAACTCTTCTACTGATTTAGTGTCATCTGGGTCAAGTAGTGAAAAAGATATAGAAGATTCATCAAACTTTAATTCATCTATTAAAATATCTTGTCTATCGCTAAAGTGTTTAATACTAGCAGCAATAGATTTTATACGAGACTTTGTAGCTTCCTCAGTTTTTACACCAAGAAGCATATGCAGACCACCTTGAAGATCAAGTCCTAAGGTTACTTTTTTACCGTCTTGCATCTGTAGTAGTGATGGTGCTGAAAAAAACAGTCCAAAAACTATTGCAAAAGCAAATATTACTATGCGATAATTAAGCTTCATCCTCGTACTTTCTTGTTATTGCGTCTTTTGCAATTTTAACAATTACATCATCATTCATTTTTACACTTAAAAATTTATCTTCAACTTTGTGAACAACTACGATAAAGCCACCATTAGTAACAACTTTGTCACCTTTTGCTAGAGCTAATATCATCTCTTTTTTTGTCTTTGCCTCTTTTTGTTGAGGACGAATAATCACGAAATACATGATTGCTATTAAAAATACAAACGGTAGTAATTGACTTAAAATTTCCATGGTTGTGGGTTTCCTTTGTTTAAATTCTGGCGATTATACAAAACATTTCTTAATAAATGACTGAAAATGAGTATAATTGCATATGATAAAAAAGATTGAATCACTAAGAGATAAACAAGAACTAATATTTGATATATTTACTGGGCTTTTGACTGCACTTATATTTAGTGCATTTATATATTTTGAGCATTGGGGAATTACTCTAAAGTTAGTTAATACTATCTTTGGAGTAATTGCTTTAGCTTTGCTTTTATACATCCCAAAAAGAGCTGTTTTAGTAGCCGGATTTACAATAGGCTTATTATGGTTTTACTGGATTGGATATAGTTTTAAATATAACGGCGTTGGATATTTAACTCCTGTTATCACTTTTTCTTTTGCAATTATATATATGCTATTTTTTGGTGTTTTAGCACTAACTAATAAAGTCTACATTAGAGCCCTATTATTATTTGGACTTAGTTTTTTTGAACCATTTGATTGGAACTGGTTGCAGATTGAGTTGCTATTTGTTGATAGTTATATAGGTGTTTTAAAGTACCAGCTATTTATTGTTTTACTAGCACTATCTCTACCAAATTATCTCAAAGGCAGTTACAAAAAAGCTTCTATATTTATACTTATTCTAGCAATTAACTTTAATCCAACTGTAACTAAACTTGCTCCCTTAAAAATTAAACTAATTACAACTGAAATTACTCAAGATAAAAAATGGACAAGAGACGCTTTTAAACCTACTATTTTAATGATTTTTAAAGAAATTCGAAAAGCGATAGATGAAGAGTATGAAATAATAGTTTTTCCAGAATCAGTTTTTCCACTCTTCATGAATGAAAATTTAAAAATAATAAATAGACTAGAAGAATATTCAAATGACATTAGCATAATAGCAGGCTCTCTTTATAGAGATGAAGGGAATAACTACAATGTTACATATATGTTTGAAGATGGCAAATATGAAATGGCTAAGAAATTAGTCTTAGTTCCTTTTGGAGAGTATATTCCTCTTCCAAAGTTTGCACAAAAAATTATTAACGATATGTTTTTTGCAGGGCAAGCTGATTTTGTTACAGCGGAGAAACCAACTGATTTTATAATCAAAGGCGTTAAATTTAGAAATGCCATCTGTTATGAAGCTACATGTGCTGAGATTTATGAAGGTGATGTCAGTTTTGTAATTGCTACAAGTAACAACGCTTGGTTTGCTCCTTCGATAGAGCCAACCATACAAAAGCTTCTTATGAGATACTATGCGCGTAAAAATGCAACAACTATCTATCATTCGACAAATTATAAGGGTACTGGAATCATTAAGTAAGCTCATTTAGATATAATAAGAAAAAATATTTTCAGGCTATTATCATGATAAATCTTAAAAATCCGGACCTGTATAACAATCGTGAAATCTCATGGTTACAATTTAATACAAGAGTTTTAAAACAAGCTCAAGATGAATCGCTTCCTCTACTTGAACGTCTTAAATTTTTAGCAATTTATGGCACTAATCTAGATGAATTTTATATGATTAGGATTGCTGGGCTTAAAAAGCTTTTCGCTGCTGGAATCATTGTCTCTGGAGCTGATAAACTAACGCCTCTGCAACAGCTTCGTGAGATAAGAAAATATCTTCACCAAGAACAACAAGTTCTAGAGCACTGTATAGCTGGGATTTTTCAAAAACTTGAGCCAGAAGGTATTTGTGTAAAGTTATATGATGAAGTAAACCAACATGAAAAACATACACTAAATAGATACTTTAAAGAGAATATCTATCCTGTAATTATTCCTATTGCCGTAGATGCAACGCATCCATTCCCACATCTTAACAATCTTAGTTTTGGGCTAATTGTAAAACTATCAGATTCAGATGATGAGACTATTGAAAGATTTGGAATTATTAGAGTTCCTAGAGTTGTAAATAGATTTGTAGAACTTGACAAGAGCACTTATGTTCCAGTGGAATCTCTTGTTGCTCAGCATGTTGAAGAGCTTTTCCCAGGTTATACTCTTTTAAAATATGCATCATTTAGAGTTACAAGAAATGCAGATATGGAGATTGAAGAAGAAGAAGCTGATGACTTTATGGAAATTCTTGAAGAAGGTCTAAAGCTTCGTCGTAAAGGTGAAATGGTTAGACTAGAAGTTGGTAGTGATACTGATGAAGAAATTATTACTTTTTTTAACCGTCATACAAATGTTTACAAAGATGATATTTATAAATTTCATACATTTTTAAATCAATCAAGCTTATGGCAAATTGTTAGTAATAAAAACTTTGCACACCTTTTATCAGAACCTTTTAAACCAAAAACTCAACCTCCTTTTGATCATAATGAAAATATTTTTGCAACCTTAGAAAAAGAAGATGTACTTATGTATCATCCTTATGCTAGTTTTGAACCAGTAATAAAACTAATACAAAGTGCTGCAAAAGATCCCGATACTGTTTCTATTAAAATGACACTTTACCGTTCTGGAACAAACTCTCCTATTGTTCAAGCACTAATGGCTGCGGCCGAGAGTGGAAAGCAAGTAACTGTTATGGTTGAGTTAAAAGCAAGATTTGATGAAGAGAACAATCTTATTTGGGCAAAAGCCTTAGAAAAAGCTGGGGCGCATGTTATTTACGGAATTAGAGGTTTTAAAGTACATGCCAAAGCAGCTCTAGTTACAAGAAGAAAAAATGGAAAGTTAAAGCAGTACGCTCATGTAGGTACAGGAAACTATAATCCAGCAACTGCAAAAATCTATACAGATTTTAGTTATATGACTTCAAAAGATGAAGTTACAAATGATTTAACAAGATTTTTCCACTTCCTAACAGGATTTAGTAAAAAGGGTAAGTTGGATGAACTTTATATGTCCCCTGCTCAAATCAAGCCAAAGATTCTTTCTCTAATTCACAATGAGACAAGAAAAGCAAGTGATGGGCAAATCATAGTTAAGGTCAACTCTTTAGTTGATGAAGATGTAATCCGTGCACTATATAAAGCAAGCCAAGCAGGTGTTAAAATAGACTTAATTGTTCGTGGCATCTGTTGTCTTAAAACTGGAATTGAAGGTGTTAGTGATAATATTAGAGTTATTTCTGTCTTAGGTAAGTATCTAGAACATCCTAGAGTTTTTTACTTCAAAAATGATTCAGCTCAGGTTTATATATCCTCTGCTGATTGGATGCCTAGGAATTTAGTTAGAAGAATTGAACTTTTAACTGCTATAAAAGATGAAGAATCTAGAAAAAGGATCATTCAAATATTAAAACTTCAATGCTCTGACAATGTTCTAGCTCATGAACTTCAAAGTGATGGTTCTTACGTAAAAGTAAAAGCACAAGAAAATGAAAAACTCGTAAATAATCATAAATTATTAGAAGAGTATGTAAACAAAATTTCAAAAGCAAGTAAAAAAGAGACTCAAAGAAGTGTAGCTCAAATCACTTCTCGTCTTTTTATGGAGAGTTAATATGACATATACTTTTAAAGGTGTAGAACCTACACTTGGAAAAAACACTTGGATTGCACCATCTGCGGATGTAGTTGGAAATGTAACTTTTGGGAGCGACTGTTCTATCTGGTTTGGAACTGTAATCAGAGGTGATGTTCACTATATAACTATAGGTGATAGAGTTAGTGTCCAAGACCTTAGCATGATTCATGTTACTCACTATAAAAAAGCTGATAAAAGTGATGGAAATCCAACTATTATTGGTAATGATGTAACTATAGGACATAGAGTAATGATTCACGGTTGTACTATAGAAGACGCATGTTTGATTGGCATGAGTGCTACTATACTTGATGGCGCAGTTATTGGAAAAGAAAGTATAGTTGGAGCTAGTGCATTAGTTACAAAAAACAAGGTTTTTCCTCCACGCTCACTTATTATGGGAAGTCCTGCAAAAGTAGTTAGAGAGTTAAATGATGCAGAGGTTAAAGAGCTTTATGCATCTGCGTCTAGATATGTAGAGTTTAAAAATGAATACCAAGAGTAGAGATAGAGTTCAGTAGATGCCAGAATTTTTCTTATATGCAGATATTATTGGGATCATAGCTTTTAGTATCAGTGGTTTTCTTATTGCTATAAAAAATGATTTAGATATTTTAGGAATTCTCATAGCATCTTCACTTACCGCTCTTGGTGGTGGAATTATTAGAGATTCTATTTTAAGTTCAGCCCCTTTTGCTTTTACATCTGTTTATCCAGCCCTTACTCTTATCTCTACTATTTTTATAGCTTATATATTTAAACTACATAAAAAAGATTCAATTGACAAAAAATGGATTTTTGTAGCAAGTGATACTATAGGTTTAGTTGCTTTTAGCATAACAGGTGCTCTTTTAGCCATAAATGCTGAGTTTAACTTTTTTGGAATTGTAATACTTAGTTTTACAACAGCAGTTGGTGGAGGGGTTACAAGAGATATCTTGATAAATCAAGTACCAACTGTTCTCATAAGTGACTTTTACGGTTCTATAGCAGTTATAGTTGCCCTACTTCTTGCAGGACTAGAAGAGTTAGATTATCTTAATGAAGTTACCATTATATCCGTTGCTATTTTATCTATTATACTTAGACTTATCGCTTTTAAAAGAAAGTGGCATTTACCAAAGTTGAGTTAGCACTTAAACAAAAAAAAACTTTTTACTAGCAAAGTTGTCACCTATCAGGAAAAATATATTATTTTCATGCCATTATTTTGCCATGAATAAACAACATAAATTTCCTCTTGAATTTGTTAAAAAAGTAAGAGATACGATGAGTAATAGAGAGTCCCTAGAAGGCGAACTCAAATAGACTACTATTGATGGTAATGAATCTTGGTTTCAAAATACTATCATGCCTATTTTGAATGATGACGGAGTAGAGATTGGTGAAGTTGTAGTACGATATGACAAAACTCTACAACAGAAGACATTTCAATGATATTCTAACTAGAGAAATTGGTCGTGCTAGTAGAGAGAAAAATCGTTTATCATTTATAATTTTAGATGTTGATTTTTTTAAAAAATACAATGATGCAAATGGTCATAAAGCCGGAGATGAAGCACTAATTGCTGTTGCAAATGCATTAAAAGGTCTACTCAATAGAGGTAGTGACTTTGCATTTAGACTTGGTGGAGAAGAATTTGGAATTATTTTTTCTAGATCTGATGAAAGTAAATCATTAGAGCTTGCAGAGAAGATTAGAAAAGCTATAGAAAATCTAGAAATAATTAATTCTGCTTCAACTGTATCTAAATTTCTAACTATCTCTCTTGGTCTCTTAGTTGTAGACTTTTGTGAAAATTTTATTGATGAAAATGTATTTTATACTATTGCAGATGATGCACTATATTCTGCGAAAGAAAAAGGCAGAAATAGAATTCACGTTCATCAAAATGAGGAATTAGAACTTTTTTAAGTTCTATAATCTGCATTTATATTTACGTATTCATGTCCTAAATCACATCCATATGATTTAAAACTGCCTTCTCCAACACCTAAATCACAAGAGATAGTAAACTTTTTATGTCCCATTACAATGGCACATTTTTTTTCCATCTCTTCATCAAAGTTAAGTACACCTCTATCATAAACACAATAGTTATCAAAAGAAATTTTTAACTTCTCTTCATAAGCTTCGACTCCACTTGCTCCAACTGTAGATGCTATTCTTCCCCAGTTTGGATCTTCGCCATAAAGTGCAGTTTTTACAAGTAGTGAATCTGATAATGTTTTAGCAACTATTTCAGCTTCTCTATCATCTTTAGCACCACTAATCTTATAAGTTACAAGTTTAGTAGCACCCTCACCATCTCTAACCATCTCAAGAGCTAAGAAATGCATAACTTTAAATAGTGCTTCTTTAAATGATTCTCTCTCATATGCTCCACTTTTAGAATTGCTAAGCAGTAAAACAGTATCGTTTGTAGAAGTATCTCCATCAACACTAATAGCATTAAAAGTTGTTTTTGTTACTTCATCTAATATCTCTTGCATCTCTTGCTTTGAGACATTAGCATCTGTAGTTATAAAACATAACATAGTTGCCATAGCAGGATTAATCATTCCTGCACCTTTTGCCATTGCACCAATAGAGAAACTACTTCCATCATCAAGTTTAATATTTAAAGCTATCTCTTTTGAGAATGAGTCTGTTGTCATAATAGCTTTTGAAGCTTTAGAGGCCTCTCTTTTTGAAAAATCAAATTTTTTCATACCATCAATAAGTTTTTCTTTTGGAAGTCTAACTCCAATTACACCAGTCGAACTCATGATAGGATTTGTAACATTTGAGCAGTTACTTAAGATCTCATCTATATCTTCAAGTCCAGCTTGACCTGTCATAGCATTTGCATTTTTTGAATTTATCAAAACAAAATTTGTTTTAAAATCACCCTTTGCTCTAAAGTGCTTGATAGGTGCTGCGTACATTTTATTTGTCGTAAAAACAGAAGCGATCTCACACTCATTTTCAGAGTAAATAAATGCCATATCTAAGGCATTATCTTTTTTAAGTCCTGCACTTATTCCATCAGCATAAAAGCCTTGAGATGCACATACTCCACCTGTAGTTTGAATTATTTTATACAAATCTTAGCTCCTTTGGCTTAGTTCTTTTTCTTAAAAGTTCTTTAGTTGTTTTAATATCTGTTTGTAAACCTATAATAAGAAGTTTACACTCACTTGTAATCAGTACATCACCCTTAGGCATCGATATAAACTTACCATCTTTTTTTGTTATTCCGATAACAGAAGTATTAGTTATTTGACGCATATGCGTTTCTTTTAACTTTTTCAATACTGTCCAACTATATTTAGGAACTTCAACCTCTTCCATATCTAAAGGATTATCACTTTTATAAAGAAACTCTTCTAAAAGGTTTTCCATATCAGGACGAGCGGCCATTGCACTAACTCTTTGAGCTGTTAGTTTTGTTGGAGATACAACTGTATCAGCTCCTAGTTTTTTAAGCTTTTCTACATCACTCATAGTCTCAGCAGTAGAGATTACATAGTAAGGTCTAGGTAAGAAGTGTTCCTTCTCAAATAGTCTAACAGAAGCTATAAGGGCAATATTATCTGCTATTGAATCAGATAAGGTGATAAGTCCTTTAGCAGATGCAAGGTGCGCTTTTAACATAGAAAGTTCAGCATGTGGCTCAGCTTTTAAATATGTTAGGTAATTATGCTCTTTTGCCCACTCATGAATTTCTTCTCTAGGATCAACAACAACAAAAGGAATATGATTAGCCCTTAGTTGTTTTGTTACTTCAAGAGTATAATCATTGTGATAACAGACTACAAAATGTTTTTTCAATCTTGCTATCTTGTATAACATTCTTCGCTCCTTTAAAATGGCAAGTATATTCCCTTTACTTAATTCCGTTACTAAGATACCGATTGCACTAGAAAATACTGCAAATCCAGATATGATTAGGGTTATTGTAAATAGCCTACCAGCATTTGAAACTGGAGAAATCTCTCCAAACCCAACAGTAGTAAAAGTTATACCAGTTTGGTAAACAGCATCAATAAGAGTAAAACCATCAATTAAAATATAACCGATTGTTCCAACTAGCATAGTAAGAACTGTTAAAATTATAGGGAGACGAAATGCTTTTAGATGCGGGTAAATTTCAGGTAGAAGTTTTTTGTCAGGTTTGGGAGAAGACTCCCAATGTAGGAAAATTCGAATCCTTAGTAAAAGATTCAACATATCTTCCTATTGCTCTTTAAGAATTTTTCTTAAGTGTGCGTAATTCTCTTGCAGAGATTTTAATCTTCTTTGTAGTACCATCTTCTAACGTGATACGCACTGTTCTTAGGTTTAATAAAAAACGACGCTTTGTTCTGTTTTTAGCATGAGAAACATTGTTCCCGCTCATAGGGCCTTTGCCACTAATAGCACATCTTCTTGCCATAATTAGCTTCCTTGTTTAGGTTTTTAAAGTTGCGAATTGTACCAAGATGAAGCAAAACTACAGCTTAAAGGCATATTTCTTTAGTTGAAAATCTCTTTTCACACAATTTAATATTTGTTTTACATTAAACAGCTAGAATGTATATAAAATTACAAGACATGAAGTGCAGATGATAACAAAAACTTTAATTAATGAATATATTAACAAAATCCCACCTACGCCTAAAGTCCTAAAAGAAACCATTGCACTTCTTGATGCTGGTGAATTAACTAAGGCGGCAAAGATTGCACAAGAGGACTTAGCACTTGCAAGATACCTCAAAGAACTTGTAAATAAACCTATATATGGCTTCACAAATGAAGTACATGATGTATCTCAAATATTTGCAATTTTAGGGGTTTCAAGTTCACAGCAAACTGTATACAATTATATGACAACTCTTTTAAGTCCTTCTAAATGGGTTTTGTTTAAATTAAATGCTAGAGTATTTCATGAATTACAAGCAAAATTATCAAAAAGATGGGAACAGATTTTAGATCATTTAAATATAGAAGATAAAAATATATCCAATTCTATTACACTTCTCCCTGCTAGTATCATCATCTCTGAAGCACTTTTTTGTAAAAAAATAGATGATGTAAATCTTCTTCGAAGTACTAAAAATCTTGACTATAACACTATTCTTACTCGTTTATGTGGAATTGGGCTTTTTGATATATGTGAACAAATCTCTGTTAAATGGGAAATGCCACAAGAGATAGCTCAAATCATTCAGGCTTCTTCTGGATTAAAACCGTCCGATGATGAAAAGATAAATTCTCTTGGAAAATGGATGCATCTATTACTTTTTTATGAATTATCTCAACCAATTTTTATAGAAGTTGGTCTAAATGACTTTGTAGATTTTCAAGTAGAATATGTTGGTGATATTTACGAAGAATTTGCGACACTTATGGAAATATCATGAAACCAATAGTTAAAAATGGAATAGGTGTTTTTTATCCACAAGGTTTTTTAGACGGAAATAGTTGTAACTCATTTTTAAGTATGGATGATTTGGCAGCCACTTCTTCACTTAAAGTTGATATGATTTTAGTGTCATTAAAAAAGGTAGTATTTTTTAATAAAAACGGTCTAAATTCTTTTATAAAACTTTTTGTAAAAGTTCGACAAACAAATCATGCAACAGTTGGCTTTTGTGATTATGACACTAAAAAATACAACGCTATTATGGTATTTTACAAAGATGATATGAATTTTTCACTTTTTAAAACCTTAGATATTGCTTATCTCTTTTCTTCAAGTTTTAAAAACCAAAGTAAAAATATTTTACTTTATAGCGAAGATAAGTCTCAACGTACTGCAATGGCAATAGAGTTACATGATAATGGACATAACCCTGTTATTACACTTACCCAAGAAGAGTTTAGAGAAAAAGCTTCAAAAGAAGATGCTTATGATGAGATAATAGACGCTACATTTTTAGGACAAATGGGACAAAAAATTGCTACTCGTGTTACTGGTAATGCAATAATTTACTCTATCTCTTCTTTTTTAGATGCAGAGATAGGAAATAAATTTAACATCGAATATCATAATAATTCTCTGAATGTTGGATTTAGACTATTTATATTTGATGCATATAAAGTTATTAGTATGAATGTTCATGCTTTAAACTTTTTCTCAAGGCTTTCAACTTCAGCAGCAGAATATAATGCAACAATTTGTTTTGTAGGAATGACTTTCGAGAAAACTCCTGAAGTTTTTAAAGAAAACCTTGAAGATTCTGGAATTATGTTTTTTGAACAAATGGATGATATTCTTCAAGATAAAGATCTTTTAAAAGAGTTAGGTGCGAGTAGTGCTTCTAATGTAAAAAGTAAAAGAATAATAAATAAAAAAACGGTCACTGAGCTTCCAAGATTTATAGATGCAACCGTAGCAACAATAGAAATGATGACAAACTCTAAAGCGGTCAAACAATCTGCTAAGGTTCAAAATATCTCAATAGATGACAAAACAGATAGGATTGCAAGTTCTATTGGTTATTATGGAGATATGGATGGGATGGTAATACTAGTTTTTCCAAAACAAATTGCTAAAAAAGCCTGTGAACTTCTTATTGGTGAAGAGACTGATGATATTGAAATGATTCTTGATACTCTAGCAGAATTAGTAAATATTGTAGGTGGTAAAATTAAAACACTTCTTTCAGATGAAAGAATTAGTGTTGATATCACACTTCCAAGAACATACCAAGATGTTGATGGTTTATTAGAAGTCATAGAAAATAAAAAGGGCGTCCAAGTAGACTTGTCTTTTGATAATGATAAGTTTTTATTTTTCTTAACTAGATAAAAGTCTGCTCATTGTATAATTCCACAATGAAATAAAGGACTTTTATGATTCAAGTAGCCCCTAGTGTTCTATCTGCTGATTTTGGCAATTTACAAAGAGATGTTGAAGCTATCTGTAATGCTGGTTGTGATTTAGTTCACGTAGATGTTATGGACGGTCATTTTGTACCAAATCTTACAATTGGGCCTGTTGTTGTTTCTGCAATTGCTGCATGTGCTACTAAACCTCTTGATATACACCTAATGGTTGAGAATAACACTTTTTTTGTTGAGCTTTTTGCACCTTTAAAACCCCAATATATATCTTTTCATATAGAAGAAGAAAAACACCCACATAGACTAATACAAAAAATTAGATCTTTAGGCATTAAACCAGCAATAGTTTTAAACCCTCATACTCCACCTGAATCAGTAGAATATCTACTTCAAGACTTAGATATGGTTCTACTTATGAGTGTTAACCCTGGTTTTGGCGGACAAAGTTTTATAGAGAGTGTAATTCCTAAAGCTTCAAAACTAAATGAAATGAGAAACAAAATAAATCCAAACTGTCTTATACAAGTAGATGGTGGAGTTACTGACAATAATATTCAAAGCCTTAAAGATGTTGGTGTAGATGTTGTTGTTGCAGGAAGTTATGTGTTTAAACATGCTTCAAAAGAAGAAGCTATTAAAAGTTTACAAATCTAATGCGAACTAAAATCTGTGGAATAACTTCTTATGAAGATGCTATGAATGCAATAGATGCAGGTGCAGATGCACTTGGTTTTGTATTTTATGAAAAATCTCCTAGATATATATCTCCATCAGATGCTAAAGCAATCATTTCTCTACTTCCTCCATTTGTAGAAAAAGTTGGTCTATTTGTAAATGTAGATGCTCAGGTTATCAACTCTTATATTCAAGAATCTGTATGTACTTTAGCTCAACTCCATTTCGAAGCTTCTACTGAGCTTTATGATCAACTATTTGTACCTCATATAAAAGTTATCAGAGCAAAAGAAGCAAAAGATGTTTTGCAATATCCTAATGAATATAGACTTATAGACGCATACTGTGAAGCCTACGGTGGAGCTGGAAAAAGATTAAATATAGAGTGGTTTAAAGACATAGACTGTTCTAAAATAATACTTGCTGGTGGCTTAGATGCAAGCAATGTCTCTTCTCTAAAAGAGTATGGTTTTTACGGTGTTGATGTAAGTAGTGGTGTTGAGATATATCACGCTAAAAAAGATGTCTCAAAAGTTAAGGCTTTTATAAAAAATGCTAACTAAAGATTTTATACTAGACTCAAAAAGTATACATAAACTCGCTTCAAAAGGTTTATGTGTAGGCAATTTAAAACCCCAACTAAACGAAGACTTAGACTTCTCTCTTGAACTTTGGCATTCACAAGGTTTAGAAGTAATTAAAGAACGTGGCTATTTCTACTTTGCTACAAGATTTATGTCTATTGCAGATGCTGAGTTTTGTATTGTTGATATAGAAACAAATGGCTCAAAGATAGATAAACATCAGATAATAGAATTGGCGGCTGTAAAGGTTAAAAATGGAGTTATTACAGATAGGTTCGAGTCTTTAGTATCTTGTAATGAAATCAATAAGCATATAACAGAGATTACTGGAATATCAGTAGAAGATACAAAAGATGCACCCAATTTAAAAACTGTACTTTACGATTTTAAGATATTTTTAGCAAATGCAATCTTTATCGCTCATGATGTTCAGTTTGACTATAGATTTGTATCTTTGAGTATGCAAAAAATTGGTTTAGCACCTCTACTTAACCGCTCGCTTTGCTCACTAGCACTTGCGGAGAGAACTGTACAATCTTATCGTTACGCTCTTTCTTATTTAAATGAATCACTAAACCTTCATCCAGATGCAACGCACCATAGAGCAATGAGCGATGTATTAACTACATATGAGTTATTTAAACTATCATTAGAAAACTTAAAAAATATAGATAAAAAAGTTAAAACAGCAGAAGATCTTATAAAGTTTTCAAAAGATGCAAAAAGGTTTAAGAGACCGAAGTTTGACCCTCTTATAGAGAGTCAAGAAGAAAAAGAAGATAATTAGCCCTTACTCTGCGTAAGCGCCAATACCTGTTAGTTTGTTGTATCTAGCTTCCATACGTTCTTCTTTAGTCATTTCTCTAAGAGTTTTTAAGTTTTCTAAGAAGTAATCAGTAATTGCTAAAGCAGCTGCATCTTTATCTCTGTGCGCACCAATAAGAGGCTCATTAATAATATCATCAATAAGATTTAACTCTTTTAAGTCTCCACTTGTAATCTTCATAGCATTTGTTGCAGCTTCTGCTTTTTTAGGATCATTCCATAAAATTGCAGAACAACCTTCTGGAGAAATAACACTAAATACTGAGTAACGCATCATTGCAAGTTTGTCAGCTACACTAATTGCTAATGCACCACCACTTCCACCTTCTCCAATAACAATAGAGATAGTTTGAGTGTCAAGTTCAGCAAGTTCTAAAAGATTTCTAGCAATTGCTTCACTCTGATTTCTTTCTTCTGCACCAAGACCAGGATAAGCACCCGGAGTATCTACTAGCATTAAAAGAGGAATACCAAATTTTTCAGCCATTTTAGCAGCACGAAGAGCTTTTCTATAACCTTCTGGATGAGGCATACCAAAGTTTCTTCTAATTTTATTTTTAGTTCCACGGCCTTTTTGTTCACCGATAACAATTACTTTTTCATCACCAATATAACCTAAGTAACAAACAATAGCAGCGTCATCACGGTAGTGTCTATCTCCATGAATCTCATATTTATCACGCATGATTAAATTAATATAATCTAGAGCATATGGTCTATCAATATGTCTAGCAAGTTGTAGTTGCTGGAATGGAGATAGATTACTAAATGTTTTTGAAACTTCTTTATCTAAGTTTATTTGTAATTTTTCCACTTCACCTTCGTTTTGACGAACGCGAGCAGATATAATATCTTCTTGAATAAATTTAATTTTGTATTCAAAGTCTAAGTATGTAGCCAAATTAGATCCTTCGTTAGATTTTTTTGAAAATCAGTACACCATTTGTTCCACCAAAACCAAATGAGTTACTCATAACTACATTTAAGTCAGCTTTTCTAGAAGCATTAGGAACGATGTCTAAATCACAGTTTTCATCAGGTGTGGTATGATTGATAGTTGGAGGGATAATTCCATCTCTCATAGCCATTAAACATGTAACAGCTTCGATACCACCAGCAGCACCAAGACAATGGCCAATTTGACCTTTGATTGAACTCATTGGAGGACAGTTTTCTTTTCCACCAAGTAGATCTTTTACTGCAGCTGTTTCATTTTTATCATTGATAGGTGTACTTGTTCCATGTGCATTTACATAGTCAAGTTTAGGTTCACCTGCCATTTTATATGCAGCTTTCATAGCACGAGCTGGACCATCAAGACTTGGAGTAGTGATATGATTTGCATCTCCACTCTCACCAAAACCAATGATTTCTCCATATATATTAGCGCCACGAGCTACTGCAGTTTCGTACTCTTCAAGAACTAAAGCGGCAGCACCTTCACCCATAACAAAACCATCACGTTCAGCGTCAAATGGACGTGAAGCACTTTTAGGATTTTCATTATTAGTTGATAGTGCTTTCATTGCAGCAAAACCACCAACACCAGCACCAGTTACTGCACATTCTGCTGAAACAACAAGCATTTTCTCAGCACCGTTACACATAATAGTTTTACAAGCTTCACTAATCGCGTGAGTACCTGCAGCACAAGCTGTTACACTTGAAAGATTTGGACCTTTTGTTCCGTGTTCTATTGAAACAAAACCACCAAGCATATTTACAAGTGCTGATGGAATAAAAAATGGAGATATTCTACGAGGACCACGAGTTTCTATAATTATTGAGTTTTTCTCAATTGCAGGAAGACCACCGATACCAGATCCAGCACTAATACCAAATCTTTCCATATCTGTATCTTGGGGAAGATTAGCATCTGCCATTGCTTCTTGAGCAGCTTTTAGACCAAGATGAATAAATCTATCAGCCTTTTTAACTTCTTTTGGTGCCATAACAGTTGCTGGGTCAAAGTTTTTTACTTCACCAGCTATTTTAACAGCGTAATTTGAAGCATCAAATAGTGTAATTTCATCAATTCCACATTCACCTTCACAAATCGCTTTAAATGCACTTTCTTTATCATTACCAACGGCATTTATCATACCCATTCCAGTTACTACTATTCTTCTCATTTAAAAATCTCCATGATAAAATTATAAAATACTTTACAAAACTCAGTAAAACCTATTAAAGGCTATTACTGAGTTTAAAAAACACTTTAAGTGTTAATTACTTGCTTTCGATATAGTTTACTACATCTTTAACAGTTTGAATTTTTTCTGCTTCATCATCAGGAATTTCGATATCGAACTTCTCTTCAAGAGCCATTACTAATTCAACTACATCAAGGCTATCAGCACCTAAATCTTCAACAAACTTCGCATCTTCTTTAACTTCATCCGGGTTAACGCTTAATTGCTCAACTACTACTTCTTTAATATCTTCTAAAAGTGCCATCATAGCTCCTATGTTTTTTAGTATAAAATCGCGAAATTATAACATATATAGCTTAAATAAACTATTTATGCCATATTCATTCCGCCATTAACTTTTAATGTTTCACCAGTAATATAACTAGAGTGGTCTGAAAGTAAAAAAGCTGTTGCTTGTGCAACTTCTTTTGGGCTTCCAAAACGTTTCATTTGGATTTTTGATGTGAAACTATCTTTAATCTCATCACTTAGTGCATCAGTCATCTCTGTTGCAATAAAACCTGGAGTAACTGTATTAAAACGAATTCCACTTGTTGCAGCTTCAATTGCGAAACTTTTGCTCATTGCAATAACTCCACCCTTAGATGCAGCGTAGTTTGTTTGACCAGCATTTCCTGTCTCACCAACAATAGATGCAATATTTACAACTGAACCAAATTTTTTCTTTCTCATAACTTTCATAGATTCACGACATCCAATAAAACATGAAGTCAGATTAGCATTAATAACACTCATAAAATCATCAGTCTTCATACGAAGAGCTAATTTATCGTTAGTGATACCTGCATTATTAACTAAATATGAAAGTTCACCATCACTATCAACAATAGTTTTTATTGCATCTTTAAATGCTTCTTCGTCACATACATCAAAACCGATAACAGCAGCATTTCCACCCTCAGCTTCAATAATTTCTTTAACCGCGTCTGCTTGAGCAGCACCACTTCTATAATTTATCCAAACTTTTAAACCAAAACTAGCTAAAGTTTTTGCAATTTCTGCACCAATTCCACGACTCGAACCGGTAACTAAAACATTTTTTCCACTAAACTTCATATCATATACCTTTAAAATGAATTATTTATTCTCTGCGAATAATACTAAAAATCCATTTAACAAAAGCTTTGTTTTGTTTACCTAAATATATATAAACATAACTAATATAATAATGTTGAGACAAATAAAAGTTTATTTTTATGACTTAATTAAAAAAACGGGGGTTTAAAAACTCGCTTTTTTTGATAATTGACCAAATAATAATCTACTAAATTTAACTTCAAGCTTTTACTCAAACCTAGATGTAAACTAATCATATTTTTCATATGAGAGAA
>NZ_JADGFC010000147.1 GCF_016744025.1 Sulfurimonas sp. | reverse complement strand
TTTAGACCCTAGGAGACAAAAACTGTTACCACTGGTATCGTAAAGAGGTGAAATAAGAAAACTTGTTTTACTGGTCTTGAAAAAGGGAACCATTATAGTTATTATCCTTTAACAACTACAAAGCTATCAGGTATTATAGATTTGTACTTAGGCATACTTTGTCCAATACTTGCATTTATATAGGTAGGATCGGCTAATACAAGCTTTCTCTGCCCTGCTTTGATACTATCACCAGACATTGGGACATAAAGAGCTGTTGCCATGTGATCTTTGTATTTAACACCAACAACACCTACACCAAATAACTCTTTTATAAGATAAGAAAAAAGTATCGCTCTATCTTCACAATCAGACTTGTTAAAGTAGAGTGTCTCATTTGCAAACATAACTTTTTCTCTTCCAAATTGTTGGTTGTCTCTTTCATATTTAAAAGATTTTTGAACAAAATGAAGAACAAAGTTCATAGCATCTCCAGCTTTTTTCCCATCAACATATTTTTTCAAATCTCTTGCAATTGAGTTATAAGTCATAGTCTCTAAAGGAGAATTAAAATATGTTTCATAATCAGCTTGTGGATATGTAGCCATAAAGTCTATAAGGTTTTGATTGTAATCGAATGTAACCTTATATGTCTTGCCGTTTTCCTCGAATGAAAGAGTTTTTTTCCTAATATCTTTACTTAGATTTGGAAGTGTTTTCAAAGAAAGATCTAAAGGTTTTTTTGCGTCAGGATAATCTTGTTTATATGAGTATAATCTACCTACACTACTTTTAGAATACTTAGATACAACATAAAACTTTTTATTTGAAAACTTATAGTTTGGTGTTGAATAAATAATCTTATTGGAATAATGCATCAATACTACACGATTTTTAGCAAGTCCTACTTTTACAGCATAGCCAAGCTTGTTAAATATAAACCAACTAAGTAAATTAGCATTATCATGATTCATATGTACTTTTTTAGATATATCTAAAACTAGTAAGTAAACACCCCAATCGTTTAGTTTCATGGACTTACTAATAGATTTTATCTCTGATATAAGATTTTTGTAATCACTAGATGCAGCGTTATCAAAAAAGTTTCTTATTCCTTTTTGGTTTTGAGGGTAAAATTTTGCTTGTTTTAAACCATCAGATATATCAAACCCTAGTTCAGAACCAAAATAATTAAAGGCAATGTCACGAGGTGGCATTTCATCTTTTTTCTCTTGTACAATTATTGGTTTTATTTTTGTAATAACTATATCTTTTTTAGGTTCTTGTACTGGAGTTGTTTTCTTTTTAACTTTTGGTGTAGTAACTTTTTCTTTAACAGGTTCTACTCTTTTGATTATAATACTTACTTTTGGACCAACACTTTTAATCTGTTTTGGTTCTGCTGGAGAGATACTTCTTGGTTTAGGCTTTGAGTATAAAGGAGTTCCCTTATACACATTGTAAGCTTCCCATTGTTCTTTTAAGTATTTATTAAAAGTGCTGTCACGTGAGTCTTTATACTTTTTAAAAGATTTAGCATTAGACTTTTTGAAGTCTTCAAAACTTTGAGCATTTAATATTGAAGTAGCAAGTAAAAGTACTATACTAAAACGGCCAAATAGCCTTAACAATGTTTGTTCCCCATCCTTCTTTAGTCGCACGTTGCAATTCTCCCTGTGTTTTATAAAGTATTTTAGCGTCACTCATTTTAGAAGAATCTACCTTATTAAACTGATCAATATCATAAGGGCGAATCACTCCACCTATCTGTATGATTTGTTTTTGATCATCAACTAAGATTTCTCTTCTACCTGATATAAAATAATTTCCATTTTCCATAACTTTAACTATTCTTGCTGATACTATTGTGTTAAAAGAAGCATCTTTTGTAGCACTTCCTTGACCTGTGTAAGTACTTTCTGAGCTACTTGTATAATCAACTTTTCCTAAGTTATTTGCTCTTTCAACAAGCGAATTAACTGCAATATTTCTACTGTCTGAATTAAAGACTCCACCGCCTAAAGCAGTATTACCTGATTCACTAAGTGCTTTTGCTGCTCCGCTTGTACTCTGTGCACTCTCATTAATCACAACTCTAACAATATCATTAACATGTCTTGCCTTGTGATCTGAAAACAGTGGGTTATCACCCTGTCCAAAGATACTTCCTGTAGATACATAGTCTTTTTTATTTTCAAGAGCCGGCATTTGCTCTACATATACAGGTGGTTTAAAATTAATCTCTGGGTCCATTTCAACAGACATGTTTTCTATGCTTCCCATGCACCCGCTTAAAAAAAGTATAGCATAAAAAGGCATTAGGAAAATTAACATTTGTTTTAGCATTATTGCCTCATTTATAAATCGTATATTTAGCTATAATACTAGCAAAAATAGTTCCAAAGGAAATTCATGACTCTAAGAGAAATAATCAATCAAGATGTAAAAAATGCAATGAAAGCTAAAGAGACAAAAAAGAGAGATGCACTTCGTCTTCTTACAAGTGCTTTTAAGCAAATAGAGGTTGATGAAAGAAAAGAGTTAAGTGATGAAGATATTATAAAAATTATTCAAACACAGGTTAAAAGAAGAAATGACGCTGCATCTCAGTTTAAAGATGCAGGACGTGATGACCTTGTACAAATAGAACTTGAAGAGATTGCTGTTTATACTCCATATCTTCCTGCTCAATTAAGTGATGATGAACTAACATCTGCATTAAAGGCTATTATCTCTAAAGTTGGAGCTTCAACTATGAAAGATATGGGAAAAGTAATGGGAATGGCTAGTAAAGAGTTAGCTGGTAAAGCTGATGGAAAAAGAATAAATGAGTGCGTAAAAGTATTACTGGGGTAACCCAGTAATACCTCTAACCGAACTTCAATTTTTTAAGCGCAGCTTCTTCGTCATCTTGACGCATTAGAGATTCACCTACTAAAAATGCATCTACACCTGCTTTACTTAAATCTTCAAGTTGTCCATGCTCATAAATACCACTCTCAGCTACAATAATCTTACCGTTTGGAATCATTGGAATCAACTCATAACATAGATTCATATTCATCTCAAAAGTTTTCAGGTTTCTATGGTTTATACCGATAATATCACTTCGGGCATATATTGCTTTAACTAGGTCAGACTTGTCATGAACTTCAACTAAAGCCTCCATACCAAGGTGTCTTGTATATGCTAAAAGTTCTTTTAACTCTTTTTTACTTAATGCTGCTGCTATTAGTAAAATAAAATCTGCACCATGAACCATTGCTTCTACAATCTGATATTTTGAAACAATAAAATCTTTTCTTAAAAGAGGTATGCCAACATATCTTCTAATCCCACCAAGATAGTCTAAAGATCCTTGAAAGAAGTGAGGTTCAGTAAGTATAGATATAGCACTTGCACCTCCTCTTTCATATGCTTGAGCTATTTCTATTGGATCAAAATTCTCACGAATAATACCTTTAGATGGAGAAGCCTTTTTAACTTCAGAGATTATTCTATATGGATCTTCTGGAGTCGCTTTTAGATATGGAATAACATCTCTTGGAACTCTTGCATTAAAAGCAAGTGATTTACCAAGCCAATCCATAGAAAACTCTTTTTCTCTTTTTACTAAATCTTCTTTAGTTTTTTTTATAATATCATCTAAAATCATTTTTTCTTTTTACCCTTAACTTTTTTATTTTTACATTTTTTTATAGCTTTAACATGAACTTGAACTTCTGGATCATCTCCACCATCAAGTTTTGTTGCTTTAGTTATTATTTTAAGTGCTTTTTTACAATTTCCAAGTTTATAATAACCCCATGCTAATGAATCCAAATAAAAAGCAGAATTTGGCTCTACTTTTAAAGCTTCACGTACGTATTTCATGCCTTTTTTTATATCTATAGAGTGGTCTATTAAAAGATAACCTAGGTAGTTTAAATAGAGTTGTTTTTTTTCTATATTGATAACTTCTGTAAGTTTTTTTATAACTGAGGCTTGCATCTTTTTACTGTTTTTATTTTTATAACTCTCATATTCAAAGATTGCACTTTGTCCTAGGTAATTAACATCACCTCTATCAGTGTAGAGTTTTTTGGCTAAAAGAGTAGCTTTTTTATAGTTTTTAGCATTTATATATACCTGAAGAAGAAGATCATCATCACTACCACTATTTTGCAAAAATGACATAAGTTTTATAAACTCTTTTTTATAAGCATATATCTGAACTATCTTTTTAGCTATTTTTTCATCTTTTTCTAACTCATACAGTCTTAAGTATGTTGATAAAAGACCTTCAACATCATTTTTATCAGAGTAAAAACCTATAAGTCTTGTGCCTATTTTCTTGGACCATCCAACCATTCTAGCATGAGTTTCTAACTGAGCAATAGCTTGTTTCTTTTTTTGTAAATTTACATATAAAATAATAGACATAACGTCTAATATATTTTCATCATAGTTTTTAATATAAGCACTCTCAAGATACTTCAGTGCTGTGTCATATTTTTTTTGTTTTACATATATTTCACTAACTAATATATAGTCATCTACTTCTTTTGTTTTTTCAACTAAAGATAATGCTATCACTCTAGCTTCTTCAAACTTCTTATCTCCGATAAGAGCTACAATTTTTAGTTTTACTAGTTTAGAATCTTCTAAACTACCATCTGTAACTTCATCCACTTTACTGATAACTTGAGCATTTTTATTCTCTGCTAAATTATTTTGAAGTGATTTATAAAGATATTCTTTTTTATTAGATTTCTCATATAAAGCATTATAAATACTTGAAGCTGATGCATAGTCTTTTAACTGCTCTGCTCTTAGTGCAAAAAGTATATAAGCATCTTCTTGGGCAAAAGCTTTCTCATTTGGTTTTAGGGACTCTGAAGAAGAAAAACATCCACTAAAAATGAGTGCTAAAAACAGAGGTAAAAATATTTTAATCATAATTATTTCCTATTATTATTCCAGGACACTCTTCTTGTAACTCATTTAATCTATGTTTATAATAATCCCAAAAAGGGAAAGTTATACATTGAGAAGGACGAGCTGCATAAATTTTACATCCATTTATATCTCTATCATAAAATATACACTCAAATGAGTCATTATATTTTATCTCTTTGATAGAGTACTTATAAGCCTTTTTAAAAAGGTATTCATTTGCAAAATCTTTAATATCTAAATTTAATAATTTACTAATTTCTTCTATTTCATTTTTACTTACGTATATATAACC
>NZ_JADGFC010000146.1 GCF_016744025.1 Sulfurimonas sp. | reverse complement strand
GTGTAAGTTGTATCTGATTTATATACTTCTTGCATCTCTTTTGCAACCCAGTTGGATACACAGATGCTTGGAGTTATTTTAATTTTTTTAGTATTAAAAAAAGGAATAAAAGATTTTATTATCTGCTTTAGTTTTGATTCTTTTTGCATATATCCATACATCCAAAAATCACCTATTTCAAACACTTTAGGTATGTTTTGATTTTGCACAGCTTCAATAAGGTTTATGCCAAGTCCACGAAGTGACCAGAAGTAAACTAAATCCGGTTTAAAAATATTTATGGTGTCAAGAACTATTTCATAGTTCTTATATTCATCCATTTTTTTTTGAATTTTTGAGCTTGTAGCGTAATCAATTAGATTCATTTTTCGCAGTACATTATCTTTGTTATCTTGATTGTTATGATAATCAGATGTTAAAACTACGATTTCATGTCCTTTACTTTTTAAAAAGTCCATTGTATCTTTGCAAGCTATCTCATAACCTCCTATAAAGTGAGGCGGATAGTAATTTGTTATGGTTAAAATTTTCATAATATTACTCCATTTTAAAAATATCTCTTAAATGACTTCCGTCAAAGAAATCTATTTCTATAAATGATTTTACGTAATAAAGAGCCAAAAAGATTGCAAGAATGATAATAGTAGATTTATTTAATTAAGTCTAAAATAGTCCTTTTAATAGTATTGTTAAAAGTATTATACCGCATATTATTTACTCTTTACAATTCTTCATGTATATGCATAAATAGTAACTCTAACAAAAAGGATTTATTATGTCGGTTACTGATTAAAAACTATAAACACTCTCATTCTAAGAAAAAAATCTAAGCTTATACCCAAGACCTTTTACGTTAATGATAAGAGTCTTAGAAGTCTTTGCTCTTAGTCTTCTTACAAAGGTTCTAAGTCTCTCATCACTAACACTCTCATCCCAGATACTTATCTTAATAGTTTCATCATCAAGTATTGTGTTCTCATTCTCTACAAGAAGTGTTATAAACTTTTTCTCATTTTTTGAAAGAGCTACAAATCTAGAATCTTTGTATAGAGCATGTGTTGTTTTGTTAAAACTAAAACCATCACTAAGTTCTACTACCTTACTACCAAGCTCATCGGCTATTGAAGATATATATTCTAGTATCTCATCTGGATCATATGGTTTTAAAAAGTACTTTGCTACTCCAACATCTATAGCACCAAAGAGTTTTTCTCTCTCACTAAATGCACTTAGAATTATTACAGGGACATTGGGATTTAGCTTTTTTAACTCTCCCGCCATATCAAGACCAGAAAGACGAGGCATATTGATATCTGTGATAACAATATCTGGAGATATTTTAGTAAACATCTCTAAACCCTCTTTACCATCTTTTGCAATACTAAAGCTATGAAAACTATCGCCTATTGCACCTTTTAGAAGTCTTGCAATATTCTCTTCATCTTCAACAAGAAGTACCCGTAGGCTTTTTAAAGACTTATCTCTCATGAGTAACCAATGGTATCTTTATACTAAAGGTTGTTAAACCTTTTTTACTTACTACATCTAAGTGACCATCCATTCCCTGCTCACAAATCATTTTAGACATAAAAAGACCTAAACCTGTTCCACTACTTTGGTGCTTTGTCGTAAAGTATGGCTCATAAATTTTTTCAATATTTTCTTTAGAGATGCCACCAGCATTATCTTGAATTTCTATAAGAGCAAAGTTCTCTTGCCTTTTTATACTTATGTCTATCTCTCTTATTAAGATGCTATTGATGATGAAGGCTTCTTTAGCATTTTTTATAATATTTATAATTACTTGAGTTAACTCATTTGAGATGCCAAGAATATATAAATCTTCAAAATCAGTTTTAACACTTATCATCTCAGACTTTAAAATCTTATCTAGCAAATTTAATGACTCCGTGATACTTTCAGCTACGTTAAAAGGATATTTTTCTTTTTGAGGATTAAAAAAGTTAGAAAAATCATCTATAGTTTGAGACATATTTTTAATGATATTTTTACTCTCAGCATAGAGCTCTATAAGTTCATCTGTTTTATTATACAGTGCTGCTTTTTTTATACCAAACATTGCTAGATTTAACTCTGTTAAAGGTTGTCTCCATTGATGTGCAACATTTGCTAGCATCTGACCTAAGGAAGCTTGACGAGATTGAGAGAACATAACCCTTTGCTTCTCTTCATTTTTAGAGACTTCTTCTTGTACCCGTTGCTCTAGAGTTTTGTTTAACTCTTCTAACTCTTTTGTTTTGTCTTGAACTCTTTGCTCTAGTGTTTTGTTTAACTCTTCAAGCTCTTTTTCTTTTTTTATCAGTTGTTCTTTGTAAAAAACTTCTTTAGTAACATCGTAGCGAATAGCAATAAATTCAGCGATATTATCATCTTCATCTAGTATTGGGATTACGGTTGTATTTACATAAAAGGTAGAGCCGTCTTTTGCAAGATTTCTAACAGTATCTTTGTAGATTTTTTTTGTTAGTATAGTATCCCAAAGAGATTTAAACCTAGAGGTTTCTACATCTGGGTGTCTTACTATATTGTGGTTTTTACCAATAAGCTCATCTTGAGAGTAACCAGATATTTTACAAAACTCATCATTGACAAATGTGATGATGCCTTCTACATCTGTTCTTGAAATTATATTGCTTTTTTCTATGGCTTCTTTATACTGTTTTAACATTACGTGATTATATCACAGCCTTTAAAAAATATACTTGTGCTATACTAATCTATGATTAATATTTCAAGCAATAAGCACTTTGATATTATTTTACCAAACATAAATAAGGCTTTAAAAGAAGTTCTCAAGAGTGCCTCACCCAAAGAACTTGAGGTTATGAGTAAGAGTAAAGATCTAAAAGCAATCATTAGTTCTCTTTTAAATCAAAGCGCTAAAAGCTCTGAATCTGATAAGATACTTTTACAACTACTAAAGAGTAACCCTACCCTAAAAGAGTTAGGTAATGTTTCGACAACTATTAAAGATTTACTAAACTCTTTTAAATCCTCTTTAGAACCTATGCCTATGCAAAAGATACTAAACAAATTTATCTCAGATATGAAACGTTTAAGTGATATGCCAAATAGCGATAAAGACAAGCCTACTTCTAAAACATCAAGCACGCAACAAACACAAGGTTTAGCTAAATCTTTAAAATCAATTATAGAACCTCTTGCTACTCAGAGTATTTTAAATAAAGTTGCTATAGATGCAAGCACAGGTAAAAATCAAACAACTCCAACGACCTTGCAAAATGCTCAGACTGAGATAAAAGAAACTCTAAAGTCAATACTAAATATTGTAGAGAAAAGTCCATCTATCCCTCTTAAGTCTTTAAATGTGGAAATCAAAAACCTTATAAAAAATGAAGTACTTACAAACCCTTCTACTGCTCCAACTACTCAGTCCTTAGCAAAGCTTTCTAAGGGAATGCAAAATATCATAAACTCTTTAGAAACTAATCTTAAAGATGTTGATTTATCTAGTTTAAAAGAGAGACTTAACTCTCCTGTATTAGATAAAGCAAGAACACCATTTCCTATAGAAAAAGTACTTAAAGAGTTTCTTACAGATGTAAAACTACTAGGTAATGAGGGCGCACTAAAGTCTAAGATTACAGACTCTGGTATATTTTTAGAATCAAAACTTAAAAATGCACAGAACCCTCAAGTAGAGTTAAAAGAGACTCTAAAATCATTACAGTTAGTAGTGGAGAAAAGTTCTATTTATCCTGTAAAGGCCTTATCCAAACATATAGATACCATGCTAGCAAGCGATACACTTAAAAATGCTTCAAACACTACTTTAACACAAGCTCCTATTGATGAGAAAAAAGCCTTACCTCAACTGCTTAAAGGCATAGAAAAGGTTATTGAGACTCTCCAAACAAATATAAAAGCAGGTGATGAGACAACAAGTAAAGGATTTCATACATTACTTGAAAAACTTGAACATAAGATGCAGCCAAAACTTCTAACTCCTGAAAACTTTAAACTGCCCTCTATACAAGAGACGTTGCAACAACTTCTTCCGATGTTGGACAAAAGTTCACTCCCCGAAGCTAAAGGACTCCTTGACGCTTTGGTTAAAATACTCAAAATTACTCCAAGTACATCTGTTGAACAATTTGTCAATAAAAAAGTACCACAAGAACTTCAAAATGCCATGCAACCGCTTAAAGCTGTAATGAGTAAAGCTGACTCTCTTTTTTCAAAAGATATTGGATTGATTTTAAATAAGTTAGATGCACTCAACAGTGCACAAAAATTATCATCTCAACATAACATAAAAGAGATACTTTCTAATGACTTAAAGGCAATACTACTCAAGACAAGCAGTGATATCTCTCAATCATCTATTCCTAATCAAGCAGATATATTGAAAAATCTTGATAAATTATCTTTACAAGTAGACTATTACCAACTAATGTCGCATCTATCAAACTCTTCATCTCTTTATCTGCCTTTTTCTTGGGACGCTCTAGAACAAGGAAATATAGATATTAGAAAACAGGATGATGAAAAATTCTACTGTGATATAGAACTAAAACTCAAAGAGTATGGAGACCTTAGTCTAAAACTTGTTTTATATGAGAAAAACAATATAAACATAAAGATACTCTCAGATAATAAAGAGTTAAAAGAGATAATAAAAAACAACATAGCATCTCTACGCTCTGCACTAATAGAGTCAAATATTGTTCCTAGAGAGATACGTTTAACAGATGCAACGAAGAGAGTTCCGAGTTCTCCTTATGAAAATTCTTCAGAAGAAATAAACGTAGGATTTGAGATAAAAGCATGAGAAGAATATGAAAAAAGCCGCAGCATTAAGATATAACAAAGACAAAGAATTTGCTCCACGTGTTCTAGCAAAGGGGCAAGGGAAGAGTGCTGATAATATTATAAAGATAGCCCAGCTTCATAATTTGCCTATAAAAAAAGATGAAGACCTTATGGAGCTTTTATCTAAAGTAGAAATAGACAAAGAAGTTCCTGCTGCACTCTATAAAGCTGTAGCAGAAGTATTTAGTTTTATTTATAAAACTACTAATAAATCTTAATCTTCTGCTTGGTATTATTCGGGCACAATTAGTCTATTAAACTATGAAGAAGTAATTGATGAAAAAAGGTATCTCTCTTGATGAAGTAACTATTACTCCTCAAGAGTATAACGCCAATTCCAACAACAAGTGCAATTTCCACCTAAATTAGCTAGCTAATCTTTTACTCATTTCACTGAAAAACACTTCATACGGAGTTTTGTAT
>NZ_JADGFC010000250.1 GCF_016744025.1 Sulfurimonas sp. | reverse complement strand
CTTTGTTTTTGGTCGAATAAGATTAGCAGATTATCGATTAATCCTATCTTTCAACTTACTTTCAAAAAATTGCACTTGATTTTAGAATTGGCGTCTTTAAAATATCTAAAAACTGTAAGTATTGCTTTTTTCTTACCATCTACATTTATATATCTAAACATATTTTTCTTTAACCCAAAATCATCAAATTCAAGATATATCTCATCTGGTTCTTTTATAGTTTTAGTAAACTCATCTAAAAATAGATGTCTATCCATTTTCATTATTTTTAACTCTTTTGTTTTTTTATCTAAAAATAAATTATCATCTATTACCATTGGGTCACCAACTTTATCTAAAAATGTATCGCCTTTTTTTACACCCATTTTTTGATAAAAAAGTCCTAAAAGTTTATCTTGGTCTAATTTTTCATAAGCTTTATTTTTAGAACTTTTTGGAAGTTCCTGTAAACTTTTGTCTAGGTTGATTTTTGATAATCCACTTAATTTATTTGTAGCACCTACATTATACGACCAATCTTTATGTGCTATATTTTCTAATTTTCCTTGATGAACTTTCCACCCTTTTTTGTCAATCTCTTTTTTAGTATGAGCTGTAACATAACACTTGCAGCCCCAACCATTAGGTGGATAGTTTGTAGACCACCAAATATGTTCCCTTGGTAAAATAACTCCATGTTTTGATTTATGGTCATCTCTTCTGTTACCATGTTGTAAGGCTCGGTATTGTAAAAATGTAGCAAGTTTAAAACCACTTTGTTGCTTATATCTACCTACTGCATAAGCTACTTCCTTATTGGTATTTAAAATATTTTTTAATCTTCTACTACCGATATAGACCTCTTTAGTTTTACCTGTTTTAGGATCTGTTATCTCTTTAGTTCCATACCACCCTTTTTTTTGTAAAGTTGGTTTTATATTTTTTTTAAATGTTTCAAAAGGTGTACCATCTTTTATAGCTGTTTGAACTGCTTCATGCATATCACTAAGTAAGTCTAATCTTGTAATTTTAGCAACTGTAAAAGCTTTGTGATGAGCTTGATGCATCATCTCTTCATAATCATAAGTAAGATTAAGACCTTTACCTTTTATATATGATATTGCTTCATCAGGCTTTAATGGATTAAAATCAATTTTACTCTTTGGCATCATTTCCAGCTTTTATACTACCTTCTACTGTAGCTTTGATATTATCTTTTAATAAAATATTTTCTAATGTCTTTAAATCCATAAAATTATATTGTTCTAATAATTTATCTAATAAATCATCATAAGAGTTGCACTCATCAACAATGACACCAATATAGCCCAATACTTCATCTTCCAATGCTCGTGTTTCTAAATCATCATTATTTGATTGTTTATTTAATGATAGTCTATTATTTACAGGAGCATCTACTTTTTTAAATGTTATATCTTCTATATTAAAAGTTTCACTAACATATTTTACAGGTACTTCATAGCCAGAACTTGTAAGATTTTGTACAATTTTAGATTTTGTTTCTAATTCATCATGGTTTTTTTGTTCAGGTAAAATATACTTAAATTTTACAGGTGTAAAAGC
>NZ_JADGFC010000249.1 GCF_016744025.1 Sulfurimonas sp. | reverse complement strand
GAGATATTTTTAAAGACAACACTATCTTCAACGGTAAAAAAATAGGCGTGATAGATTTCATAGATTCTTCTTGTGGAACTTTTTCTTATGACGCGGCAGTTGCACTTGTTGGCTTTGACATGAGAGAACGTAATGACTATTTTATAAACCTTTTTCTAAGAAACTATAATCAACACGCACCTAAAAAACTACAAAAATCAGAGGTAATAAAAAAGATGAAAACAGCAGCTAATTTCTTCGCACTAAAACGAGTTCACGAGTATGGCAATACTCTAAGAGCAAAAGAGTTACTTAAATGAAACATGGCGCAAATATTTATAAATATGCATCTGAGATAGGATGCAAATCAAGTGAGATAATCGACTTCTCTTCGAACATAAATAGTTACCATCCAAACATAGATATAACACTCACAAACGATATGTTAGTTAAGTATCCAAACACAAACTACTCTGCTTTGAAAAAAACTATATCTAAGAAGTACGAGATAAAAAAATCTCAAGTAGCTCTTTTTAATGGTGCGACTTCTGCCATCTTTGAACTATTTAAAACCTTTAAAGATAGCAAAGTTTACCTGTACGCTCCACTTTATGGAGAGTACGAAAAAGCAGTGCAAGACAAGAGCAAAATAGTTAAAATCAACCGCTTTAAAAACATATACATCAAACCAGAAAAAGGCTCTGTAGTAGTTTTTGTAAATCCATCAACACCTGATGCATCTCACTACAACCTAGATAAGCTTTTTAGCATCTGGCGGGAGCAAAAGTGTACAGTTGTTCTTGATGAATCATTTTTGGAGTTCCAAAAGCTAAAATCTTTGAGAAACCAAATTAATTATTATAAAAAACTATATATTATCCAATCTTTTACTAAGTTCTATGCTTGTGGTGGAGTTAGAATAGGTGCGATTTTCTCTAATAAAAGCAACATACAGAAGTTGAAAACTCCTATGTGGAACCTATCTTCATTTGACGCAAAATTCTTAGAACAAAGACTTCAAGATGCTAAGTTTGATAAGCAAAGCACAAAGCTTCACAAACAGCATAAAGAAGAACTTCTTAGTGCTTTAAAGGAGTCCAAACTTTTCTCAAAAATCTACAACAGTGACTCCAACTTTGTCATGGTAAAATCTGAAAAATCTAAAGAGATATTTGAGCATCTACTCACGCATAAAATCCTAGTAAGAACTTGCGGTAGTTTTGACTTTTTAACAAATGAGTATCTACGCTTTGCGGTTAAAGATTCTAAAGCTCATAACAAACTAACAGAGGCTTTAAAGAGTTTTAGTTAGATTGTTTGTCTATGATTAACTGACACTCTTTGATGATTATTTCTGGTGCTTCTTTTGACGTCTGCATATACATCTGAAAAGCTTTTACTATCTCTATCTCTTCATAAAAAGTTTGTTTATCTATAGAAACTAAAGAAGCATAAAGTTCTCTAACATCATCTATACTTATCAACTCTTTAGACTTAATTAAAAAAACGGGTGCATAAAACATTCATTAAAGTTCGGTATAGTAGGAGTAAACAAAGGTTTATTTACAAATGGCTGTAAAAAAGCT
>NZ_JADGFC010000145.1 GCF_016744025.1 Sulfurimonas sp. | reverse complement strand
AAATAGTTTTATTATTAAGATTTTTTTGACTCACAATTATTACTGCATAATTGTTAGATAGGTTTTCTTTATAAGCTTCCATTGAACGATCTACTATAATAAATATTTGGATAGAAAAAAGAATACTAAGAAGTGCTACAACTAATGAAAGATGATTTTTAAACGACTTCATGAACACTCCCATACTCAATATTGTAATGTTTATAATCAACATTCATTGTAGAAGGAATATTATGTGTAACTACAATTACAGTTGTTTTCAACTGCTCATTAGCACCCTCTAAAAGATTCCATATAAGCTGGGATGAATAGTCATCCAAATTACCTGTAGGCTCATCGGCAAGAATAAGAATCGGATTGTGAGCTAAAGCTCTAGCCATCGCAACGCGCTGTTGTTCACCACCACTTAACTCTAAGGGATACTTTCCAGCTTGATGTTTTAACCTTACATGCTTTAAAAGAGAGTCAACTTGACTTTGAGTCACCTCTTTTTCATACCCATTGATAATAAGAGGAAGCATAATATTTTTCTCAATTGTCCACTCTTTTACAAGTTTATAATCTTGAAAAACTATACCAATATGTCTTCTTAAAAAGTTAAGTTTAGATTTTGTAACACCTCTAAGCTCAACTCCACCTACGATTAAACTTCCCTGTTTAGGCTTTAAGGCACCATAAAGAGATTTCAAAAGAGTAGATTTACCACTACCACTGGCACCAGTTATAAATATAAAACTGCCAGAGTCTATTGAAAAATTTGCTTTATTAATAATTGTTTCACTATTAGAATATGATAGTGATAAATCTTGTGCCATTATTACCTTATCCATTAAATACCTCGTCTAAATATTTATGTGCTAAAAGATTACTCTTTGATTTTAAGGGAAGTGTTGGATAATAAGTAGCTGCATTATCACTAATAATTACATAAAGATGTTCAGGTCTATCAAAACTTCCAAGAGAGATGCGAAGCATTACTCCATTTTTTAACTTATAAACTCTTTCAAAATGAATAAACCCACCATCAAATCTATTTGTTTGACCATGAAGCTCTATTAGTTCTTCATCTTTTAAAACAACTTTACAAAATTCAAAACTACCATCTAAACTAAGTTTATCAGACTCTTCTTCATTTATCATAGTTACATCATAGATATTTTTTTCCATCTTTTTCCATCTATCTTCATACTTAGAACTTATTGCAATTTCTCTGTTCTTATTAATATGTAAAATGGTTTTTTGAAAGTTTATAAATGTCTCATATGAGTAAGCATAGTAGTTTTCACTATCAGTTCTAAGTTCTAAGCGACCATCTATTTTTAAAACTCTTCTAGCTTCTTCTATAAATGATGTTGATATAACTCTACGATGTGGTTTTTTATCCCAAGGAACAGGAAAGTGAACATAAACTTTTCCTACAACATTAGAAGGAACAAGTTCCATAAAAAGTCTTGCATCATAATCTAGTACAAATAGATTTTGTATATTTTGAATACTAACTTGCTTTAAGACCTGTTCAATTGAGGGTCTGTGAATCTCTATACCGATAAATAAAATATCAGGATTCTCTGTCGCTTGATGGATTAGATGTCTACCTGAACCAAAACCTACTTCAATCCTAATTTCTTTTGCATCTGGAAAATTATCTGCAAAGTAACTTATATGTTTAAGCGCTGTAGCCTTTTCTAAATGCATATTTTTTTGTTTTTGTGGAACATTAGAAGATATAACATTAAGTTTTGCAAGCTCTGAGTAAGCTAATAATGCTTTATGTACATTGTGTATAGATGGAGGTCTTGTTAACTTATCTGTTTTTAAAAGGTTTTTATTCTCTTCTGCTTTTACAAGCAGAAAAAAATCATCTTCTTCAACGCTAACTGAGATTAAGATTTCATCACTATGTTTTGCATTATTAGCAATAAAGTTAAATGAAACCTCCTTATGGGTTTGAGGAAAGTCTATCTCTTTAAACTCTTCAATATGTAAGTGTGGCATTTATCCCCGTTTAATTAAAATCTTGAGTAGGAATAATCACTTCTACTTCTTTGTTTATAACTTTGTCAGTAGGCAGCTGAGGCTCTTCTTTTTTGACATTGTTAGCAACTGTATTTGGAGTTTTTATCTCTACTTCAATACTTGGCTCTGACTTAATTCCAAAAGCATCTATTGCATATACTTGATAGTAATAAGTAAGGTTTGGACCAATCTCTGGGTCTATAAACTTTTTACCTTTTATATCTACAAATTCTTCATCTTTAGCATTAAACCAACCAGTTTTAGCTTTTTTGATTACTGTATATTTTTTAACTCTTGTATCTTTATTTGTCCATTTTATTTCAATCTTATTATTAACAACTTTAGCTTCGACTAAAGCTGGAGTTTTTGGTTTAATAAGTGTTAGACCTTGAATAGAAATCTGATTATGAATACTCTCTAATCCATTCTTTTCTATTGCACTTACTCTGTAATAGTATTCTTTTCCATCTTCTTCTACTATATCAGTAAAGGTAGGATTGTATAGTTTTGCTATTAACTCATAATTTCCATCTGAACTCTCAGCTCTATAAAGATGATAAAAAGCAAAATCTTCTGTATTAGATTTTTCCCAATTTATTTCAATCTTTCTTGGTAAATCTGTAGTAGCAACAATATGTTTTACAGTAATTGGTAGAGACTTAGTTACTACTTGAACAATTTCACTTGGACTAGATTTTATACCATCGTAAGTTAGTACTCTAATACGGTACTTATAAACATACTCATCCTTAAGCTCAACATCAATAAATTCAGCATTAAGTCTACCATCAACAGTTTCTACCTTACTCCAAAGTTCTTCTTCTAAAGTTCTTCTTTCAATAATATAAGATTTTACTTTTTGATTTGAATGAGGTCTCCAGATAATTTTTGCAGTTCTTGGCATATTTTGAATACTTTGTATCCAAACTACTGATTGTAAAACCGGAAGGGAATTAATAACTTTAATTGCACTCATTTTAGACTCTGCATCTTTTGAAAAAGTTTTAAAACTATAAGTGTAACCAGTATCTGGATTTACACCTTTATCAAGATAATGTGTTGTAAAACGATTTTGTATAGTCTTGTAATGTGAAAGTTCACTTCCCTCTTTATTCATACTCTGTTTATAAATATAGATGCCTTGTACTCTTTCATCTTCTATAGCGCTCCACTCAAAAGCGATAGCATTCATATCTACGAATGTACCCTTTTGAGTTAGTTTTACTATTGGCAGTGTCTTATCTATTTTTACTTCATCTGCAGGTTTAGGGGAAATTCCTTCACAACCGCTAAGTATCAGTAGAGAAGCTGCGCAAAATGTTGTCAGTGTCCATAACTTCATTAATTTGCTCCATATCAAATTTTTTGTCTAAATAGTCTTTCATAGTTTCACCTAAAGGCGCAACGAAAGATAGTTTTTCTTTGCTCGTTGGATGAACAAAATATATCATATAAGCGTGTAGCAAAATACGTTCCGATTTCTCTACTTTTGGGCTTAGCGCATATATATGATCACCGATGATATGACGATTCATACTTTCTAAATGAACACGGATTTGATGTGTTCTTCCAGTAAAAAGCTTACATGCTACTAACTGTTGCTTTTCATCACTTGAAAGTGCTAAAGATTTAAACATAGTTTTTGCATACTTTGACTTGCCTTCTTGAGTACATGCCATTTTTAATCTATTGTGTGCACTTCTACCGATATTTTGCTCAATAGTAGTAATCTCATCTTTTAAAGGTGGGTTTAATATTGCTAGGTAATATCTTCCCATACTTTTATCTTGAAGTTGTTGTGACAAAAATTCATGTGCTTCATTATTTTTTGCAACAACCATAGTACCACTTGTACCCTTATCGAGTCTATGAACTATTCCGTGTCTTTCTTCTCCGCTTATAGTAGAGAGTCTAACACCCTTGTGTTTAAGCCAATCAACTAAAGTTGCTTCTTTTACACTTGGTGCTGGATGAACAGTTACACCACTTGGTTTATTAATAACTAAAACATCATCATCTTCGTAAAGTACTTCTACATCAAAATCAATTGCAAGTGCTGGTGATTCTTTAGCTTCTGGAAAGTTAACTTTTACACTTTGACCAGCTTTTAGTTTTACTCCCGGACGAGTAACTTTTTTTTCTTCTACAAAAACAGAATTGTTTTTTATTAAAGATGCTATTTGTGAGCGTGTTTGCCCAATTTGAGATGCTAAAAATGTGTCTAATCTTTCTGAATTATCACATACATAGCTTTTTATTTCGCTCATTATGTCCCTTTTAGACTAAATATTTTTGTAACATAAAATAGTTTCACTAATTTTTGTGATACAATTTTAAAAAAATTTTTGGAGTTACAAATTTGTGGAGATTTGATAAGCGTATTCTAGCACAATTTGACTTCTTTTCTATCATCTTAATCATCCCGCTTGTATTTACTTCACATTGGCTTATTGGAGAGGTTGTTCCAGCTCTTGCACAAAAACAAAATGCCTATGTTGGTGTGGCCGTTATAGCATTTTTCTTTGTATTTTTACTACCAATTCGTAGAATGAGTTGGCTTATACCTATAATATATTGGGCAAATATTGGGCTTTTACTGGCAGTTGAATTTTTTGGACACTCAAGACTAGGTGCGCAAAGATGGATAGATATACCATTTATCAACGCAACAATTCAACCGTCTGAGTTTGTTAAACCTGCCCTTATACTTATGCTTGCTTATCTTATTCAGAGAAATCCACCACCAACTGATGGATATAAAATTGGTGAATTTTTAAAAATAAGTTTTTATATACTTCTTCCTTTTGTTCTAATTGTTAAAGAACCAGACTTAGGTACAGCTCTTGTATTATTACTTATAGGATATGGTGTTCTCTTTTTTATTGGGGTTTACTGGAAAATTTGGGCAACAATAATGGTGGCAATATTACTCTTTTCACCTCTTGTATATCAATTTGGATTGCATGATTATCAAAAATTAAGAATTAAAGACTTCCTAAGTGAAAAACCATCTTATCATGTGCAACAGTCAATCATTGCAATTGGTTCTGGTGGGCTTACTGGAAAATCAAAAGATGAAGCTACACAGACTCAGATGAGATTTCTACCTATTGCTACAAGTGATTTTATTTTTGCTTTCCTTGTTGAGAGAAGTGGTTTTTTAGGTGCCTTAGCAATTATTTTAGTCTATGTTATGCTTATTTTGCATCTATTAAGTCTTAGCATCTACAATACAGACTACTATATAAAAGTAGTTACTGTATCTATCTCTTTTATGATATTTATATACATGGGAGTAAATATTTCTATGACTATAGGTTATGCTCCTGTTGTTGGTGTTCCTCTACCTATGTTTAGTTATGGAGGCAGTAGTTTTATAAATTTTATTATTCTTTTTGCTATTATGCAAAATCTAATTACTTTCAGGTACAAAGACATGTATGATATTAGAGGTACAAAAAGCTTTTTATAAAACGCCAATTCTAAAATCAAGTGCAATTTTTTGAAAGTAAGTTGAAAGATAGGATTAATCGATAATCTGCTAATCTTATTCGACCAAAAACAA
>NZ_JADGFC010000144.1 GCF_016744025.1 Sulfurimonas sp. | reverse complement strand
CTTTTTAAGAGCAAGTGCTATTGTTCATAATATTATAGGATTGGGTATTTTAGCTCTTTTCTTTGTTCATATTTACATGGCTGTTTTTGCAATTAAAGGTGCTATCCACAGTATAATAAATGGTTATAAAGAAGAAGAAGAAGAAGTTGAAATACTTCACAGTTCTTATTATAAAAAGTTAAAAGAAAACAACGAGTTATAAGAATTTCTCCTTTTGGAGAGGTTCTTAGTATAAAAAGGTTACAAATCTTCCACAAATTTTATTAAATTTCAAAATTTACAATTTTGCTTTTTCAAAATTTATTCTCCCTCCAATTTTAAAGCATATTTTTACCCATGTTTTCTTATATGCTAAATTTGCATATTTTAATAGTATTGCTCATGGGAAGTCTGAAAGAAAAATAATTTATTTTTTTAACTAAAATTCTTTTAGTAAATATTTATTTACTAAGTTTTTTAAGAAAAAATTATATTTAATTCTCTCTATGAGTCCTAAAGGCAAGCTTTTAAAGAAATGTAGTAAGGTTGCTTTAAAGTATTATAATTTACAATATGGTCAAGAATAATTGACCGTTATATAATTTTCACGTAATAACCTAGGAGATATTTTATGAATGAAGAAAAAATGAATAAAGCAAGAGCTTTGTACTATGCAATGTTTTCAAGATGTTTTGTTTTTACAACAGACAATTCTAGATACTTTGAATTAATTGAGTTCATTGACATTTTGAAAGAAAACCCATTAGACAAAAGTTCTGCACAAGCATTCCAAAACATAAGAGAAGTTGTTAAATCTGACTCTAATGTTATCTTTATGAAAGAGTTTGATGCAATCTTTCACTCACCTGAAACTCAAACTCTTAGAACAACTGCTTCATACTATGACGAAGATATAGAAAGTGGAAAGAAAAGAGTTGAGATGCAAAATTTCTTAGCTAAAACAAAGATCAGAAGAAATGAAAAATCTTATACTGAGTATGAAGACCATATAGGTTTTATTTTTTCTGTAATGAGCGAATTATGTGAATTAATAGCTAATGGTGAAGAGCAATATAAGAATACTGCACACTGTATATTTGAGCAAATTTTAAATGATTTTATTGATAGATTTTCTAAAGAACTATACGAACATGAAAATGCAGATATCTTTAAAAATGTAGTTATTTTACTAAAATCGTTTATAGAATTTGAAAGAATCTACTTAGATGTTCAAACACCAATACTTCCAGAGAAAACAGCTCAAACTAAACCAAAAGGTGAAGAGTTATCTGAAGCTGAAATTGCAAGAAGAGCAAAGAACAAACTATTGAGACAGCAAGGTCCAAAAGAGAACCAAGATGCTGCTTGTCCAATTGATATATCTTACGATGTTGAAGATGACATGTAGTCATCTTCTATCGTGAGATTTAAATAAGCCAAAAAAGTTTGGTTTATTTAAGTCTCATAATTTTTTTATGGGGCTAATCACAAACAAAAGGAGACAACGATGCAAGAAAGTAGAAGAAACTTCTTCAAAAGAAGTGCATTAGTTGTTGGAGCTGCTGCTGTCAGTGCCACGGCGTTAGATGCTAATAAAGATGACGCTATAGAAGCGGATTCAAACGGAGTTGTTGTAGGAAACTCTACTAAGAAAGAGATTCTTTACAAAAAAAGTCAAGCTTGGGACGAGTTTTATAAACAAGCTTTATAGTAAATAAGGAGAGAGTATGTTAGTTGACACGTATGAAACACTAAAAGCTCAGATCGGCAGAAGGTCATTTATGAAAATGGCTGCTGTCGCTACTGCTGCAAGTGTTACTAGTGCTTTTGCTAATGATGGTGTAACTAGAGCTGCAACCGAAGAGGAAATTAAAAACCCTTTTCCAGGTTCAACTAAAGTTAAAACTATCTGTACTGCATGTTCGGTTGGATGTGGTATTATCGCGGAAGTACAAAATGGCGTTTGGGTAAGACAAGAAGTTGCGCAAGATCACCCTATTTCTTTAGGTGGTCACTGTTGTAAAGGTGCTGATATGATTGATATGGTTAGGTCTGAAGTTAGACTTAAGCATCCAATGGTAAAAGAAGCTGGACAATGGAAAAGATTATCTTGGGATGATGCATTAGACAGAATCGCAAATAAACTTAAAGACTCTCATGAAAAAGCAGGACCGGATTCAGCAATGTTCCTTGGATCAGCAAAAATGAGTAGTGAACAGGCATATTATTTTAGAAAATTTGCCGCAATGTATGGAACGAATAATATAGATCACCAAGCTAGAATTTGACATAGTGCAACAGTCGCCGGTGTGGCGAATACATGGGGTTATGGCGCTATGACCAATTCACTTGGAGATATCCAAAATTCGAAAGCTATTATAATTTTTGGAGCGAATCCTGCGGTTAATCACCCAGTTGGTTTTCAACATTTCTTAAAAGCTAAAGAAAGAAACAATGCAAAAATAATTGTAATTGATCCAGTCTTTACTAAAACTGCTGCAAAAGCAGACCATTACTGTAGAATAAGACCAGGTACAGACATACCATTTATGTATGGAATGCTGCATCTTATATTCAAAAACAACTGGCAAGATGATAAGTTCATCAATGACAGAGTTTATGGTATGGAAGATATTATGGAAGAAGCTAAAAAGTGGAATCCTAAAAAAGTTGAAGATGTAACAGGTGTACCTGCTGATCAACTTATTCAAATTACAAAGCTTTATGCACAGTCTAATCCTGGTACTTTAATCTGGGCTATGGGTTTAACTCAACATACAGTTGGTAGTTCGAATACTAGACTAGCTCCAATCTTACAACTTTCTCTTGGAAACATGGGTGTTGAAGGTGGTGGAACTAATATTCTTAGAGGTCACGATAATGTTCAAGGTGCTACAGACATGTGTTGTTTATCACACACATTACCTGGTTACTACGGATTAAGTAGTGGTTCATGGAAATACTTCGCAAAATCTTGGGGTGTTGACTATAATTGGTTAGCTACGAAAAGATTTAAAAATGAAGAATGGATGGGCAAAAAAGGATTTACACTTTCTCGTTGGTGGGCTGGTGTTTTAGATGGTAAAGACGGAAATGATCAAATTCATAACGCCGGAACTAATCTTAAAAATCTTTTTGTAATGGGTAATGGTATTACTTCAATTGCTCAACAAGCTAAAGTAAAAGAAGGTCTAGATAATTTAGACATGATTGTACTTTGTGATCCTTTTGTTAATGAGGCAGCAATTTTAACTGATAAGCAAGATGATGTATTTATACTTCCAGCTGCAACTCAGTTTGAAACTTCAGGAACTGTTGTAGCGACTAATAGATCTGCTCAATGGAGAACTAAAGTTGTTGAACCAATGTATGAGTCAAAAACTGACCACGACATTATGTTCGAGCTTGCAAAAAGACTTGGTTTTTATGACGAGTATACTGCAGGTATGAAGATTAAAGAGAACAAAAAAGATTTTACATGGCCGGAAGATGCTAGTGATGAAATTGCAAGAATCATTAAAACTATTGGTTTAACTGGTTGGACTGCAAAAAGACTTAAAAAGCATACTGAAAATTGGCATATGTTCGATCAAATTTCTGGACGTGGATACGGCGAGATGAAGGGTGAATATTATGGTTTACCTTGGCCAGTATGGACAGAAACTCATGGTGGTTCTCCACTACTATACAACATTAACAGAAGTGTTAAAGATGGTGGTATGGGATTTAGAAATAGATTTGGTTTAGAGCATGATGGTCAAGACTTATTATCAGGAAAAGGCTCAGCGCCTAAAGATTCTGCTAATAAAGATGGTTATCCTGAGATTACTGCTAAAAATATTGAAAAAGTTCTTGGAATCAAGCTAACTGCTGATGAGAAAAAGAGAATTGGTAAAAACTGGAAAGTTGATACTTCAAACATTATTGCAGAAAAATGTATGGAACGTGGTATGGCTCCTTATGGAAATGCTAAAGCGAGAGCTAAAGTATGGACATTCCCTGACCAAATTCCAATGCATAGAGAGCCTTTACACTCTCCGAGACAAGACTTGGTTAAAAAATATCCTTCTTATCAGGATAAAAGTAACCATTATAGAGTTGATACTAAATATATTTCTAAGCAGAATGAGCAAGATTGGTCTAAGGATTTCCCTATCAATCTAGTTACAGGTAGACTTGTAAATATGAATGGTGCAGGTATGGAAAATAGAGCTTCTAAGTATTTAGCTGCCTTAAGTCCAGAAATGTTCTGTAGTATTCACCCTGATTTAGCAGGTAAGCATGGAATTAGAGATGGTTCTATGATGTGGATTCATTCACCTGAAGGTACGAAAATTAAAGTAAAAGCGAATTATTCTCATTCTGTTTCTGAAGATAGAATTTTTATACCATTCCATTTTGCTGGTCATTTTCAAGGTGAGGATTTATCTCATAAGTATCCTAAAGGAACTAAACCTTACGCTGTAGGCGAGAGTGCTAATACTGTTACTAACTATGGTTATGACATTATTACTCAGATCCCTGAAACTAAAGGCGGATTATGCCGCATAGAATACGCGTAAGGAGCTGGTTATGAGTGAAAATGCAAGATTAAAATTTTATTGTGATGAGCATAGATGTATTTCATGTGATGGTTGTTCAGTAGCTTGTGCGGAAGCGCATGAGTTACCAGCAGGTATTAACAGAAGAAAAGTAATTACTATGAATGAAGGTATTATCGGTTTAGAATATTCTCTTTCAATTGCTTGTATGCATTGTACAGATGCTCCTTGTGAGCAAGTTTGTCCAACTGATTGTTTTTATATCAGAGAAGACGGTATCGTATTACACGACAAAGAAAAATGTATCGGTTGTGCTTATTGTCTATACGCTTGTCCTTTTGGAGCTCCTCAGTTCCCATCAGACGGTGCGTTTGGAATCAAAGGCGTAATGGATAAGTGTACTATGTGTGCTGGTGGACCGGAAGAAACTAACTCTCATAAAGAGAGAGAACTATACGGACAAAATAGAATCGCAGAAGGTAAAGTACCTGTTTGTGCAGCTATGTGTTCTACTAAAGCATTACTAGTTGGTGATTCAGCAGAAATATCTGATATCTATAGAGAAAGAGTCTTGTCAGTTGGTCATGGCGTTAAAACACAACCTTATGGATGGTCAACAGCATATGGTTCTAAGATATAGGAAATCATGATGAAAAGTAAATATATAATATTTGCTCTATTAGCACTTTCTTCACTTGCCTTCGGGTATAGTGATAGTGCTGTATGGAGTGACAATCTAATTGATAATATCCTTGGTTATGATAAAGAAGGTTCATTACATTTAGGACAATATTTTACTATTTTACAAAGTACATATTTTAAACCACTATTTTTAGGTGTTTTATTTGGAGTACCAGCAGTGTTTGTAATACATTATCTGGTAATTGGTCCAATGATTTTCTCTCACGATAGAAAGAAAATTTATGTATTTACTTTGTTTAACAGAATTATTCATTCTATTGCTGGTGTTGCTTTTATCTTACTAATTCCAACTGGTTTGATTATGATGTTTGCAACTACTTTTGGTGGTGGAGAATTTGTAAGAGTATGTAAAGAAATTCATGCAATATCAACGCTTCTATTTATAGTAAGTATAATACCTATGTTTTTCATGTGGGTTAGATGGATGTTTTTACATCTTGA
>NZ_JADGFC010000248.1 GCF_016744025.1 Sulfurimonas sp. | reverse complement strand
AACAGTTTTTGTCTCCTAGGGTCTAAATTATTATCAGCTTGATAATAGACTTCATTTGGAGTTTTATAATTAATCGCTGAATGTAATCTTTTTTTGTTAAATGTAGGTTTTTACTGGTTTAGTAATTGTCTAGTTTATAGGGGACATTCCAAACCTATATAAATATATGTAACTTATGCTTTGTGTATTTACTACATAATATCGAAAATTACAAAGAATTAATAATTTTTATTCCAACTATTTGATCCATTAACTTAGCATTAGCATCCCGTAACTGTTTATTATCTTTACGAAGCTTTTCTATAAGATTATTTTTATCAAGTATATCGCTACGGTGTTCATTTCTTTTAATTTTACTGTCTATTGGCACCGTTTGTTCAAATAAATCTTTATAGTTGGCATAAATATTAGCTCTACTAGTTCCTGATAAAGTAGCAACATTGGAGACTGACACCTTATCACCAGATGACTGGAGTTCCTCTATAATTTTTTGTAATTTTTTTCTGGTTTCCTCTTTTTGCTCAAGTTTATACTTTTTAAGTGAATCTCCCTTTGCCATACAGTGTATCTCCTAATTAATTTTATCTATAATAGTTTTTAACTTATTAAGTTGATGTGTTGCTTTTTTTACTTCAATAACCTGATTGTTAGATTGACATTTCGTTATGTGTGTTTGCAAAAGGTTTATCTCATTTTCAAAATTAGGTAAAAAAGTTTCATTTGTTACAAAATCACTACACCCAACCATATAGCAACTTTGAGCACCTAAATTAGGGCAATTACCTCGCTTGAAATCATAAAGGCATAAACCAAAAGGAAGAGGGTTGATACCATAGAGCTTTGAAATACCGTTAACAACCTCATTTAAATCTGTTACAGATTTTGCATTATTGATACCGCTTCTAAATACTTCTCCCTCTTTACCTTGTGTAAAAATTGTATCAGCTTCAAGCATACCCTGAATGTAACTTTTTTTAAGCTCATCTTTTGTAATATTTATATAGTGCATTGTCATCTCTATAGAAAGATGCTTAAAATGTGTCTGTATTACAGCAGGATTAATATTTCTATCTCCTACTGCAATTTTAGCGAATGTATGTCTGAAACAGTGAGATGCAATACGTATTGTTTTATTTTGAGAGTTCTTAAAGTATTCATCAATATTATGTCGTTTTAAAAATGGGCGAATAAGATAGTGATTCCATTTACCCGATTCTAGAGAAACAGGTTTATATCGTTGTTATACGTCATCTGGATGACCTTTTTTTCTCCTACGTGACAATGTATAAAACAGGTATTGATTTTCATCAGCTTCCATTCTCAGTACTTCGCTAAGCTCATCAAGTTTCAATACAAGGTAATAACTGGCTCAATTTCAGTCTTTTCTATTTCAGCAGTAAGCCAGTATTTACCTTTATTATCTTTTTCAACACATCCTGTTTTTAGATAAAGAACCTCTGAAATTCGTAAACCTGTATGAGCTTGAATTAATATTCCAAATTTAACATTATTTATTCTAATAAGCCCTGCACTTAGACCACCTTTTATATATTGCACTACATCAGGTTCATCCCAAGCATTTTGGATAATCTGCTTCCAAATAGGAAGGGGAATGCTTTTGTCATCATTACCACCTTC
>NZ_JADGFC010000143.1 GCF_016744025.1 Sulfurimonas sp. | reverse complement strand
TTACAAACTTAACTAATTACGATTTAAATATGGCAATTAGTGAGAGAAGAGATACTCAAAATATATTTGATACTCTTGCAATGATTTTAAATATCTCCATAGTATGGGTATTTTTGTTTTCTATTATCCTCTCAATTACTATTATTATTCACTTTAAAAAACTTCACTTTAGTCTAGCAGATGCAGTAAATGAAAAAACAAAAGAGTTGTTGGCTTTAAACGAATCTCTTGAAAAAAGAATCAAAACAGAAGTTGATAACTCACGAAAAAAAGACTTAATAATGTTTCAACAGTCTAGACTCGCAAGTTTAGGTGAGATGATCTCAAATATTGCTCATCAATGGAGACAACCGTTAGGCTCTTTAATGATGATTATTCAAGGCTTTCAAACTAAGATGGAACTTGGAAAGTTAACTCCTGAGTTTGTCAATGTAAAAGTAGAAGATGCTATCTTGCTAGGTAATTCTATGTCAAATACTTTGGAAGATTTTCAGAACTTTTTTAAACCAAATAGAGACAAGGAATCTTTCTCATTAAAAGAGTGTATTGAGCACTCTTTTGAATTGTCAAAATATGTTCTAGACAAAGAACAGATAGAATTTTGTTTGAAAATAATTCATGATGTAAAGATGCAAGGCTTTTACAATGAACTCTCACATGTATTTTTAAACATAATCTCAAACTCAAAAGATGCACTTAGTTCAAAAGAACACAAAAGACTCATCGAAGTTACTGTCAAACAATCAAGAAATAAGATAAGAATAAATATCGTAGACAATGGAGGAGGTATAGATGAAGAAATCTTACCTCATATTTTTGAACCATACTATACTACCAAGTATAAAAGTGCAGGAACGGGTATAGGTCTTTACATGTCTCAGCAAATTATCCAAAAACATATGCAAGGCACTATTGATTGTAAGAATACTTATTATAAAATAAAAAATCAGGGTTTTGAAAACTGTACACTATTTACTATTACTATCCCGATTAATAATGGAGACATAAAAAATGACTAGAAATTTAAACATACTAAACAACTTTAATATACTTTATCTTGAAGATGATGACGCTTTACTTAACCATACTAGAGATATGTTAAGTGATTTTGTAAAAAATGTATTTGCAGTAAAAACTTCGCAAGAAGCGATGCAACTTATACAAAATGAACATATTGATGTAATAGTTTCAGATATTTTGCTTGAAAATGAAAATGGAATAGATTTCTTAAAAGAACTCAAGCTTGAAAAAAATATATTTATACCAACTATTTTAACAACAGCTCATACAGATACAAAGTACCTTTTAGAAGCTATAAAGTTAAAGGTAGAAAATTATATTGTTAAGCCGATAAACTTAAAAGAGTTGCTAAATACTATTCATGACATTGTATTACCGCTTATGCAAGAAAAAGAGATACAAAAGAACTCAAATATCATTAGAACTATATCAGCCATAACTGACTCTAAACAAGTAGAAGTTGTTAAAAGTATCATAGATAATCTTAACGATAAAAATGAGCTTGTAGCTTCTTATAGTGATATCATGCAAAAGGTATCTATATCAAAACCAACACTTATAAAACTATTTAAAGAACTTTCTGAGAAAAAGATTTTGGTTAAAGTAGCTCATAAAACATATAAGTTTGATGTATCTGCATTGAGTGATATTTAGGTAGTAACTGTTTGACTAAAGAACACCTCTGTGCTATAATCATACAAAATACAAGGAGTATATATGTTTGTAAAACTAAATGAAAGAGTTCACTTGAACTTCAATAGAATCACAAGAACAAAGATCGATCACGTTGAAGATGGTATTAGAGTTAGATTTTATGAAGGTCAAGACCAAGTTGCTAAATCTCAAAGATTTGATAAAGTTAAAGACGCTGAAAAATGGTTAGAAAAACTTTTTAAACAACTAAGTAACTAGAGAATTCTTTTAGATATAGATGCAAAGAGTTTATTTCCCTTTGCATCTATATATTAATCAAACCTAAAACGCAGGTATGATTGCACCATTATATTTTTCTTTTATAAAGGCACGAATTTCTTCAGAATTGATAGCTTTGTTTAGTGCTTTGATAGCTTCACTATTTTCATTTCCTTTTCTAACTACAACTATATTAGCATATGGAGAGTTTATAGACTCTAACTCAAGTGCATCTTTTGTAGGGTTTAAGTCTGCACTTAGTGCATAGTTTGTATTAATTACTGCTGCTGCTACATCATCTAAAACACGAGGAAGTTGAGGAGCGTCAATCTCTTTAAGAACAATATTTTTTGGGTTTTCAATAATATCGATTTTAGTTTTTAATGCTTTATCAGCAAACTTCATAACTCCAGCTTTTTCTAAAACATCTAAAGCTCTGCTTTCATTTGTTGGGTCATTTGGAACAGCGATAGAATCACCATCTTTTAACTCATCTAAACTTTTGATTTTTATAGAATAAACTCCCATAGGCTCTAAGTGAACATTTACAGTTTTAACTAAATCAGTATTCTTATTTTTGTTAAACTCATCTAAATAAGGTGCATGTTGAAAGAAGTTTGCATCTAAGTCACCTTCATTTACTGCTATATTTGGAGTTACGTAGTCAGTAAACTCTTTGATTTCAAGTGTATAACCTGCTTTTGCAAGGATAGGCTTAACTTGTTCAAGTATCTCTACATGAGGAATTGGAGTAGCACCAATTCTTATAATCTTGCTTGCTTCTTCTTTTGCCTGAGCTTCTGCTTTTTTATCATCACTACACGCACTAAATCCTAACACAACAGCTACACTAAGTAGAAACTTTAATAAATTTGACTTCATTTTTTTCCTTTATTTTTTTGTAATTTTGTATATATAATCTCCAAGAGATTGAAAAAATTGTACTAAAACTATAAGAGCCATAACAGTGTAAATCATGACGTCTGTTTGAAAGCGATAATAACCATACTTGATAGCTACATCACCCAAACCGCCACCACCTACGGCTCCTGCCATTGCTGAGAAACCTACTACAGTAATCAAAGTTAAAGTAATAGTAGAGATTATACCAGGTAGAGCCTCAACTATCATTACTTTAAAGATTATTTGAAAGTTGCTTGCGCCAAATGATTTTGCAGCTTCTACAACTCCCTTATCAACCTCTTTTAAGGCACTCTCTATAAGTCTAGCTATAAAGGGTGCCGCACCAATTGTCAGTGGAACAATCGCCGCTGTAGTTCCTATGCTTTTTCCTATAATCATTTTTGTAACCGGAAAAAGTATTATCATCAAAATGATAAACGGAAAAGATCTTAGAGTGTTTATAACAACATCTAAAGATCTGTAAAGTTTAGCATTTGGTTTAAGACCATCTTCGTCACTTAGTATCAGCATGATTGCTGGAATAAAACCAAGTAAAACAGCTAGAAATGTTGCTGTAAGACTCATATATAGTGTTTCACCTATCGCAGGAAGTAAAATCTTTTCAAACATTATGCTTTCTCCCATCTCATATTTTTTTCATTTAAATACTCTGTTACATTTTCTTCATCTTTTTCTTCTATATTTATAACTAAACTACCTATTACATGAGTATTTATCTTTTCTAATTTTCCCCATACTATGTTGAAGTCTATATTTAGAGTTCTTGCCATATGTGTAACTATAGAGTACTGAGCTATCTCTTTTGGAAAATGAAGGCGAATATTGATGCCAGTTTCCGGTACAACTTCTTCTTCACCTAGAAACTTTTTCATTTTTTCATCAGGCTGTAAAAACAGATCTTCTATATATCCTGAGCCTATAATATTTCCATGTTCAAGAAGTATGGCTTTTTGAGCAATAGATTTTACAACATCCATCTCATGTGTAACTATAACTATAGTAATTCCAAGTTTTTCATTTATCTTTTTTAAAAGTTCTAAGATAGAGGCTGTAGTATTTGGGTCAAGTGCGCTTGTTGCTTCATCACTTAAGAGTATTTTTGGATCAAGGGTTAAAGCTCTTGCGATTGCAACTCTTTGTTTTTGACCACCACTTAACTGTGATGGGTAAGAGTCTTTTTTATTTGATAAACCTACAAGCTCTAAAAGCTCCATCACTTTTTTATCTATTTCTTTTTTATCATATTTCCATAGTTGCATAGGAAGAGCTATATTTTCATAAACAGTTTTTCTTTGCATCAAAGAGAAGTGTTGAAAAATCATTCCAACATTTTTTCTAAATTCTCTAAGCTCATCTTTTTTGAGCTCTTTTATCTCTTTATCAAAAACTTTTAAAGTTCCGATGCCATAATTTTCTAATCCATTTATACATCTAAGAAGCGTTGACTTTCCAGCTCCACTATGTCCGACTAAGGCAAATATGTCGCCTTTGTTTATTTCAAGAGAAATGTTATTTAGTACTTTTTCTTTACCAAAATATTTGTCTAAATTTTTTACTATTATCAATACTATGCCTTAATATATTCTGTTGGCTATTTAATTAGTAGAATTTTATCTTAGTGGTGCTAATTATTGGATTAAAAACCTAATACCCTTCTTCAAAAAAGAACTTATTGTAAAACATTATTGTTTCCATCATCTTCGAATGGAATGTGTATTTAAATATAAAATAATTCTACCTTTAAGAAAACAACAATATAATGTTCTTTAATATAATAGCATATATAGGAACATTGAGATGACAGTTAAAAGTAGAAATATAACTATTGGTAATGATATAACTTTCTCATATGTATCTAATAATTTAGAAGTTTTGTATGGAATAAAAGAAGATGTTGATTTTGAATTTAAAAAAGTATTTTCAAAACCAGGAGGTATATCATTTCTATCAACATTGATAAACTATGCTAATAGCTTAGATTACTCTATTGATATAATTCATGATGATGACATTATGTATCTGCAAAGAGCTAATTTTTTTAAAAACTTAGGGTATGAAATAGAAGAGAGTTTTACTCGACACTCTGTATCTAGAAACATGATGGAAGCAAAAGAAATTTTTAAAGATGGTGACCCAGATTTTATTGATGATAGATTAAAAATAATTCTTAAATCTCATATAAAAAATAAAGAAAATTTAATATTGGGAATATTACTTACAACATATGAAGTCACAGATAATATTCTTGAACACAGTAATGGAGGTGAGTTTATAGAATCTGAGAGAAGTATTGATATGCCAGGATTTATTTGTGCTCAATATTATGGAGGGAGTCAAAATCAAATAGAAATAGGTATATCTGATTCCGGAATTGGAATTGTTAATAGTCTAAAAAATGAATATCCTGATTTAAGTAGAAAAGATGTACTAAAAAAAGCTTTTGAACTAAATACTTCTAGACACAAACAAATAATGCCTTCTAGAGGAAATGGTTTAGCAAAACTTAAAGAATTTGTTTTAAGTTCAGAGGGTTCAATAGTATGCAGAACCAATGAATTTAAAATTACATTTAATAAATCTTATCCACATGGACGCATTAAATTAGAAAATGAAATAATCGGGACACATTTTGAAATAATAATTTGCTGCAAAAAAGATATAGATACTAAACCTATTTTTAATGCGATTCATGAAGATTATGAAGATGAAAGTTTAGATGATTTTTTTGATTTTTAAAGGTATAATGATAAAATGAAAATAATAAGAATGAAAGAATTTGAACCCTTAAGTAGTCATCAAGTTGGTATTAAAATTAAAAATATTATTTTAAATAGTTTAAATGAAGGTGTTGAGTTGGTTGTATTGGATTTTGATGGTATTGATATTTGTACCGACTCATTCGTGCAGCAATTAACTACAATACTGTCTGAGGAA
>NZ_JADGFC010000247.1 GCF_016744025.1 Sulfurimonas sp. | reverse complement strand
GAGCTTTTTTACAGCCATTTGTAAATAAACCTTTGTTTACTCCTACTATACCGAACTTTAATGAATGTTTTATGCACCCGTTTTTTTAATTAAGTCATAATTGCGGTTGATTTAAAGTAGTGCTCATAATCAACTCCACTTAAAAGCAATATTGGAAGCATTATTGCATAAGCAACAATAATAGGTTGTAAAAAATCATTTTGTTTACTCTTTTTATAAACAAAGACACCAATTTTGTATGAGCCTATAGTAAAAATCAACCAAGGAAGAGGTGAAGTGTTTATATAAAGTAATAAAGCTTCAATGTTCATTGTCTTTGCCTTGTTTAGTTATAAGCACATCCATAATTTTCATACTAAAAGCTAAGGATACAAATGTACCTATACTTAGAGATAAAACTATAGGCCAGAATTCTTTTGAGATAATATCAAACTGAGTTATGATTCCAGCCGTCGCAGGAATTACTAGTAAAGCTAGGTATCTAAGCAACCAAACTGCTGCGCTATCTAAAGACTCAAAACTTCTTTTTATAATTAGTAAAAAAAGAAGTAAAAGAACCATACCAACAATGGGTCCGGGAATGATGAGTGAAAACAGAGTAGTAATAGACTCCCCTATAAACTGAAAAATAAATAGTATAACGATACCATTTAGAATTGAAGTATTCATCATTTATGCTTTATTTCATAAAAGCCAAAAGAGATGCTGTTACGGCTACATTAAGTGATTCAACACCTCTTTGCATCGGTACACTCATTGCATCATTACAAAGTTTTTCAACCTCAGGACTAACTCCATCGCTCTCATTTCCTAAAACAAATATTGACTTTTGGCTTGGTTTAACATCATAGATGCTAGTTTTAGCATGAGAAGATAGAGAGTATATCTTTGTTTCTGCATCTAGATCTGGAAGAATTTCTTCAAGAGTATGGCAATAGTAAATTGGAAGTTTGAAAAGTGTTCCTGCACTTGCTTTTATAACAAGGGGCGATATCTTTGCAGAGCTTTTTTTAGGAAGAATTATTCCATCTACATTTCCAGCTGCACATGAACGTATGATCATCCCAAGGTTTTGAGGGTTTTGTATACCATCAAGTGCTATAAGTCTAAAGCTATTCATATCTTTAATTTCAGATGCACTCTTATAAGTTTGAGCAATGATGTCTATAGCAACACCCTGATCTTGTTTAGCATTTTTACTTATGCGACTAAGAGAATTTTTCTCATGATATGTTATCTCTATATTTCTTGTCTTTGCAAGTGCCAAAATAGTCTTTACAGCTCCATCAGGTTTATTGCTAGATGCCATGTGTAGTTTGTGAACTTCAACCGAAGAATCTTGAAGTGCTTCTATTACAACATTTCTGCCGTATAGTGTAATTATTTTCTCAAAATATGCTTTTTTATCTTTGTACTCTTGTGAATCTTGCAAAGTAAATCCTCTCTAATATAATTCTATTAGCGAATTGTAACTCTTAAAGCATAAAGTAGACTTATAATCTATTACTTAAATTAACTTAATATAATGGTTCCCTTTTTCAAGACCAGTAAAACAAGTTTTCTTATTTGACTTAATTAAAAAAACGGGGGTTTAAAAACTCGCTTTTTTTGATAATTGACCAAATAATAATCTACTAAATTTAACTTCAAGCTTTTACTCAAAC
>NZ_JADGFC010000142.1 GCF_016744025.1 Sulfurimonas sp. | reverse complement strand
CGGATTAAGTAAAAGTTTGAAGCTAAACTTAGTAGATTATTATCTTATGAATTATAAGAAAAAGTAGAAAATTATGCACCCGTTTTTTTAATTAAGTCATATTTCATAATATTATTTATAGAAGCACCACTTATTTGAAAGACTAAAACAGCCTTAACTTCTGCATTTACAACTATTGGTGTAGATAAAAACATTGAAGGAAGATTATCACTAGGCTTATATGGTTTCATATCAATAAATGTAGGACGATTGTTTTGTAATGCTTTTTTATATGCTTTGGCTAAAGCACTATTTTTAAGTGAACCCGTAGACAAGTTAGCACCATAGTCTAATCCTTTTGATGCACTATACATGACATGTCCAGTCTTTGCAGCAATTATAAATATATCATAATAACCATACTCTTTTAAGTATTTTTGAAAAAATGGTTCATGTGGAAGACGCTCTTCTTTTGCAGATGGATTATTAACAGGAAAAGGAACATTATCAGCAACTTCTAAATCATCTAAAACACTTAAGAGATCCCATGAAATATCTTGAAGGTTTTTACTCAGAGCAAGAACATCTATATCTCTACGTGCATTACTGAAAAACTCTTCAATCTGACCTTTTTTAATATCTCGAACTGTTGTTAAATTTTTATAACTATTACTAATTAAAACTTCTTTACTTTTAGAACTAGAGATATAAGTTGTAATAGATGCTAATAATATCAAAGACAAAGTTGTTAATAATATAACTTGAAATTTTATAGATAATTTATTCATATAAATCCTTATATTTTAAAAATGGAAGTCTATAAATAAACAGTTACTATCTTATTACAATAAGAATATGACAAATTGCCATATTATGAATTTATATACACAAAAATGAGTATAATTTTCTCAACTAAAAAAAAGGCTGATTATATGGCTAAGAAAAAAATTCTATTTGGGTGTCAACACTGTGGATTTACAACACCAAAATGGATGGGTAAATGTACAAACTGTGGAACATGGGACTCATTTATAGAACTAAACGAACATCAGCAAGATGTTGTAAAACAAACTAAATCAACATCAAGTATTGCCTCAAAAGCCATAAGCATAAATGACATTGAAGAAAAAGAGATTTATAGATATAGCTCTTTAGACAAAGAACTCGATGGTGTTCTTGGTGGAGGAATTGTTCCGGGTTCACTAACTTTAATTGGTGGAAGTCCAGGAGTTGGAAAGTCTACCCTACTTCTAAAGGTTGCATCTAACATCGCATCTGTTGGTAAGAATGTACTTTATGTTACAGGAGAAGAATCAAGTGGACAAATCAAACTTCGTGCAAATAGACTAGACTCAAATATTGATTCACTTTATCTATTAAGCGAAATAAGATTAGAGCAAGTATTAGTTGAATTAGAACATAGAGAATATGAATTTTTAATTATAGATTCTATTCAAACTATATACTCAGAAAATATTACATCAGCACCAGGATCGGTAACTCAGGTAAGACAAATCACCTTTGAACTTATGAGAATAGCAAAAGAAAAAGATATAGCCATCTTTATCATTGGGCACATTACTAAAGAAGGTTCAATTGCAGGACCAAGAGTGCTAGAGCATATGGTTGATACAGTTTTATATTTTGAAGGTGATTCTTCTCAAGAGTTAAGAATACTTAGAGGTTTTAAAAACCGTTTTGGTCCGACAAGCGAAATAGGAGTCTTTGAGATGCGAAGTAATGGTTTAGTTTCTGCTACGGACGTTGCATCTAGGTTCTTTAACCGCAACTCTGAACAAGCAGGTTCAGCTCTTACTGTAGTAATGGAAGGCTCACGTCCAATAATATTGGAAGTTCAAGCCTTAGTATCAGAATCACATACCCCAAACTCAAAAAGACAGGCTACAGGTTTTGACAATAATAGGCTAAATATGCTTTTAGCCCTTTTAGAGAGAAAATTAGAAATTCCTTTATCTGGATATGATGTATTTATAAATATAACTGGTGGTATTAAGATAACTGAAACAAGCGCGGACTTGGCAATTTTAGCTGCAATTATTAGTAGTTTTAGAGACCGTGCTATCTCAAAGAAAACTGTATTTATAGGCGAAGTATCCTTAGTCGGTGACGTTAGAGAAGTTTATGCAATGGATGTACGCCTAAAAGAAGCTAAAATGCAAAACATATCAAAAGCTCTTTTGGCAAAAAAACCACTTGAAAATACAACAATAAAAACTTTTGTCGTGGATGAAGTAACAAAACTACTGGAATGGTATTAAATTAATCAGCATATGAAGTTATTTTACAATATATTAGACTATAATTCTAAAATATATATAAGTAAAGGATATCAATGATAGATGCTGAAGTCAGAAGTGAAGAGAAATTTTTACGATTATCACTTGCATACAAAGGTTCAGATGAGAAAAGACAAGTAATTTCTTGCGTTGAAAATATCATAAAAAAATATGAAATGCAACCTGATACGCATACTACAAGCATATCTAATGGTAGAGAAGTTATAGTCGTAGAATATTCTGATGACAATAACCGTCAAGTTGGCGGAATATTTGAAGAGATAATGAAATCTCTAAATATTACAAAATGCATCTAATTGACATTGGTATTTAAATTATGAATATGAAAGAATATGCACAGGGTAATAAATTTTTTAAATCTTATTTTAAAAAAAATAAAGAGTCACTTCTTAAATTAGTTAGAAGTGGGCAAAGTCCAAAAGCTCTTTTTATTGGTTGTTCTGATTCTAGAGTAATCCCAGACCTAATGATACAATCTGATCCAGGAGATTTATTTGTAATTAGAAATGTGGGTAACTTTGTTCCTCCCTATCAACCTGATGAAGACTTTCATGCAACAGCATCTGGAATCGAATATGCAGTAAGCATCTTAAAAGTTCAAGAAATTATTATTTGTGGTCACACTCACTGTGGTGCTTGTAGTAGTCTTTATGAAGAAATAGATGATCCTTCACTTATTCATACGAAAAAGTGGCTTGAGCTTGGAAAAAGTGCAAAAACAAGCGCAATTCTAAGTCTTGGCGCAAATGCTCCAAGAGAAGATCTTTTAAGGCTAACTGAAAAACTATCTATTATGAAACAAATAGATAATATCTTAACTTATCCTATAGTAAAAAAACGATTTGAAAATGGTTCTTTATCTATTCATGGCTGGTATTACGACATAGAAACTGGAAATATTGACTACTATAATGCTGATACTTACGAATTCTTACCATTAAAAGATTTGGCACAAACAAATAATGATTTATAAAAACTTTATAAATTCCGATATACTAACACAATTATATTTTAAGGGAAACTAGATGGCAGAAGAAGAAAGCACAGAAGAGAAAAGTGCACCCTCAGAGAAAAAATCAAGTAATATGTTAATGATCATAATCATTGTTGTTTTAATACTTATTATTATTGGTGGTGCTGTTGTAGCTCTACTTTTAATGGGTGATGATGAGCAAAACAATATGAGTCAACCTGCTCCACAAGCAAACGAGAGAAGTGTTTCAAAAGCAAGAAAAAGTTCTGGAGACTATAGTAACTCTAGAAAGTTAAATGACATTGGTATTTTATACCCTTTAGACACGTTTACTGTCAACTTAAAAAGTGATGCAGGTCGTCGTTACTTAAAAGTTACAATGTCTTTAGAACTTGAAGGTGAAGAACTTAGCTTAGAACTTGACAATAAAGCTCCTGTACTAAGAGATAGAATTATCAGAATATTAACATCTAAATCATTAGAAGAGATATCTTCTAAAAAAGGTAAGCAAAAAGTTAGTGACCAGATAATGGACACACTAAATGCTATGATTTCTGATGGTCAAATACAAGGTATATACTTTACGGAATTTGTTGTTCAGTAAATGATTGGTGTAGACCTTATAAAGACTTCTCGCATGAATGGCTTAATGGGGCGATTTGGCGAGAAAGCACTTCTTAAATTCTTATCTCCAGACGAAATTAAACTTGTAAAAAACTATAAAACAGCATCTGGCTTTTGGGCTACTAAAGAAGCAGTTTCTAAAGCACTTGGAGTTGGAATAGGGAAAGAGTGTAGCTTTCATGATATTAAGATATCTAAAACTCCAAAAGGTGCACCAAAACTTGAACTATCTCAAAAGATTATGGACAACTTCAACATAAAAGACACATCAGTATCTATAACTCACGATGGTGAGTATGCTATAGCTGTAGTGGCGATACAGACGTCTTAGCCACCACCTACAAAATCAAGTAATTCTAACTTATCTGAATCATTTAAGATATAAGATTCCCAATCATTTTGTTTAACTATTTCCATATTTACAGCAGCTGCCATTACTTTACCTTCTAATGATAATTCTTTAAGTACTTTAGCTAATGTTATTTCATTGTCAAATTCTCTAGTTTCACCGTTTATTATTATATTCATTTTTATTCTCTGTTATATTATTTTTTCTTGGATTGATTTTACTTAGAAGATGCAATTGTGTCAAGTAAATAGCAAATAATTCATCATATTTACATAATACAAAGTTATATTTATTTATTATAAGAATTTAAAAATCTCTAAATTAGAATGTTAATATACAAATATAGAACATTTTACAACATATTAACTCCCCTTAAAATAAAAATATTAAATTTGTATGTGTATTTTATTGAATTAACCCTAAATAAAAGATATACTAAAGTAAAATATTAATTAATTAATTATTTAAGAGAGGCAAAAGATGTTAAATTCTAAAGAAATACTTAAATATACAAAAAACCTTTCGGTTTTGTTTGTAGAAGATCATAATGAGCTCAGAGAAAATACAACTGAAATATTGAAAAATTTTTTTAATAAAGTAGATTGTGCTGAAGATGGAAGAGAAGCATTAAAAAAATACAGAGATTATAATAAAGAAACTTCTAAGCATTATGACATTGTTCTTAGTGATATACAGATGCCAAACCTAAATGGTGTTGAATTAACTTCAAAACTCTATGAAATAAATCCATTTCAACTTCTAATCATATTATCAGCACACGATGATACAAAGTACCTATTACCTTTGATTAATCTCGGAATAGAGCAATTTGTAAAGAAACCAATTGATTATCAAGAATTATTAAGAGTTTTACTAAACAGTTCTAGAAAGATTCAACAAGACACATCAGTAGTAACACCAGTTTCATCTAAAAAAATAAACCTTAATGATAGTGTAATCTTTGATAAGGAGAACAGTTCTCTTTTAGAAAACGATAAAATGGTATACCTAACAAAATATGAAATAATTTTTATGCAGTTTTTAACTAGTAATATCGGCAAGATATATTCAAATGAAAATATTGCAAATCAATATGAACTTTTAGAAGAGAACCTAGATATCCAAAATATAAGAAAATTAGTTTCTAAACTAAGAAAAAAACTTCCTGATGGCTCTTTAGAAAGTATTTATGGAATCGGTTATAGAATAATTCCATATATACAAGACTAAAAAATCTTCTATATAGACTAAGCAAGAATTTTATCAAACTCTTTTTCTACATCATTAACTTCACCTTTTCATAAACTAAATTTTTAGCCTTTAACTCTATTATTATTTCTGACTTAATTGCAAATATGGGTGCATAAAACACCTGCTAAACTATGGCACATGGGGAGGAAACAAAGGTTTATTTACAAATGCTTGTAAAAAAGTCAAAAGCATAAAATATTAGACGAATCTCAAGCAGAGATAAAGAAATATAATGAACCCCTAAAACTGAACCAGTAAAATTTGTTTTCTTATTTCAAAAATGATAAAATTGAAATAGAAAACGCCAATTCCAACAACAAGTGCAATTTCCACCTAAATTAGCTAGCTAATCTTTTACTCATTTCACTGAAAAACACTTCATACGGAGTTTTGTATT
>NZ_JADGFC010000141.1 GCF_016744025.1 Sulfurimonas sp. | reverse complement strand
TTCTTTGTTTTTGGTCGAATAAGATTAGCAGATTATCGATTAATCCTATCTTTCAACTTACTTTCAAAAAATTGCACTTGATTTTAGAATTGGCGATCTAATTTCTATTAAATTCTCAAGTTCTACTTGAGAATTTACACATTACAGGATTTATATGGATAATGATTCAAAAGTGGCGTACAAATACGCTTTCTTGTCAGTTTTTCTATGGTCAACTGTTGCTAGTGCATTTAAGCTCTCGCTTGAGTATTTAACACCAGCACAACTACTATTTTACTCTTGTATCAGCTCTTTATTTATTTTACTTATTATATTACTAGTTCAAAAAAAACTCCATCTTGTTAAAGATCATATTAAAAAGAATTTCTTTATGACTTTACTCTTAGGTCTTATAAATCCTTTTTTGTATTATCTTGTTTTATTTAAAGCGTATTCTTTACTTCCAGCTCAAGAAGCACAATCTATAAATTATACATGGGCTTTGATGTTGGCCTTTTTATCAGTTGTCATTTTAAAACAAAAACTCTCATTTTCAGATATATTAGCCGGCATAATATGTTATTTTGGGGTTCTTGTAATCTCAACAAAAGGTTCACCTTTTAGTTTAGACTTTTCTAGTCTTGAAGGTATGAGCTACGCATTTTTAAGCACCATTCTTTGGTCTTTTTACTGGATATACAACACAAAGATAAAAGTAGACCCTCTTGTAGCAATATTTTCAAATTTTTTAATAGCTTTTCCTATTATTTTAGTTTATGTTATTTTTACAAATGAGCTGTATGCAGTTGAGTTTCAAGGCATACTTGGAGCTTTTTATATTGGAATTTTTGAGATGGGTATTACTTTTATATTTTGGTTAAAAGCTATGCAGAGTGCAAAAAATATTTCAAAGATAGCAAATCTGATTTTTATATCTCCTTTTTTATCCTTGGTTTTTATCTATTTAATTTTAAAAGAACCTATCTACATATCAACAATAATTGGTTTGAGTATGATTATTTTTGGAATACTAATTCAACAAAAGAGAAAAAATGAAAAACCTACTATCTGAAAATAAACTAGTACTAATGGAAATGGCAATTGTAGAGATATTGCGAAGAGCTGAAGATGTTGAGCTACATGAAACACTTGTAAATGCACCTTTAGTATATGATGAAAAAGGCTCTTTAGCACTTGAAAAAATATACCAAACATACATAGATTTATCTATCAAAGCAGATTTGCCCATCTTACTTTGTACTCCAACATGGAGAGCAAATAAAGCTAGAGTTTTTAACTCAGATATAAATCATGCAGTTAATATAGATAGTGCTCACTTGCTTAATAAAATAAAAAAAGATAATCCCAACTACTCGCATAAAATAAAAATAGGCGGACTGATAGGCTGTAAAAATGATTGCTATCTACCCCAAGAAGGACTTAGTGCTATAGATGCACAAGAGTTTCACTCATGGCAAATAAATGAACTAATAGAAGGCGGAGTTGATTTTCTTATAGCTGAGACTATACCAAATGTTCAAGAAGCTCTTGGAATTGCAAAAGCTATGCAAAAGGCAGGAGTTGAGTACATCATCAGTTTTGTTATATCAAAAGATGGATATATACTTGATGGCACTTCTCTTTTAGATGCCATAGAGTTAATAGACTCTCAAACAACACTCAAGCCACTTGGATATATGGTTAACTGCTCATACCCAACATTTTTATGTGCTAAGAAACAACCTAAAGAACTTTTTGACAGACTGATAGGTTTCTTAGCCAATGCTTCTTCTCTTGATCATTGTGAACTTGAAAATGCTGATAATTTAGAGTCTGAGAGTGTTAGTGACTGGGGAGACGAAATGATAAAACTATATAAAGAGTATGGAGTAAAAGTACTTGGTGGATGCTGTGGAACTACGAACGAGCATCTATAATATATAGATGCTCATGCAGAGAGAAAAATACATAAGTATTAAAACCCTAAGTTTTAGTTAGTTTTTTTCATATCGTCGCCACATTTACCTGCGCCACACTTCATGCTTTTTTTCGTATCTTTTTTCATACTTTTTTTCATGTCGCTACCGCATTTACCTGCGCCACATTTACCGTCTTTTATCCACTGCTCGCCACCACATTTACCAGCACCACACTTCATGCCTTTTTCCATAGAAACGCTAGATTTAGCCTTTTCTACCATTTCTGCCGCATTAACTGAAGTAGCTCCTAAAGTTAAGAATAGTAATGCACCAAAAAGTAGTGCTATTAAGTTGAATTTTTTCATATTATTTCCCTTTAAATTTAAGTTATACTAGTGTAACATAACTATAAATAACATATATATAGTATCACTAACATAATGATATACTTTAAGTCTTCTTTAAAAATGAAGACTCAAAGACATCTTTAGCTTTAACTACAACCATTATCTTTTCATCTTTACCGAACTGCTCTTTAAAAGCCTCATATCTAACTAAAGCCGGATCACTCTTGTGTAAAAAACCTTCAGTAGATGTGTCAATGGTGATTTTTGGTAAGTTTGAGATAATTGCAAAGCTAATTATCATGATAAGAAAGATGATTTTTATTGGATGTTGAGTGATTTTATCACCCATTGCCTCCAAGGAAGCCTCAGTATTGTTTCGCCAGTTTTTCATATGTTCCACTATTAAATAATACCAAATAGTATTATTTCTACGTTAGGGGAATGTTAAGGTTAGTCTTCTTCGTCTTTAAATCCGAAGTCTTCTTCGTCACCCTTTTGAGCTTCTAAGATATCATCTATAAGTTCTTTAGCTTCTTCTTCATCAATATCACCATGTTGGATATCTTCTAAAACATCTTGTAAGTCAGCTTTAAATTCACGAAGCTCTTCTATCTCTTCTTTAGAATCTTCACTAGCATCTTTGTTGTCAGCTATCTCTTCAAAGATTTCATCTAATCTTTCATCAATATCTGGGATAACACTTTTAGTAAGCAGTTCTTCTAATTTTTCTACATTAGACATGTAATTTCCTTAAATTATTTGTGACATCTTACTAAAAAAAGGCAAAAGGATTAATAAAATATAGATTTTGTCGATATATATACATCATAAATCAAGGAATGTCATCATGTTAGTTTGGCTATTGGTATTTTTATTGCTTATGGTTACTTGCTATGTTGTTTATAGAGTCTCTTTCTCAAAAAAAGAGATAAACTCAAAAAGAAGTGACCAGCACTATACGTTTAAAATATAAGAGAGAATTATGACAACTAGAAATAATCATGTATTTAAAGGGCACAAGACACTACTAGGAAGTAGGTATGTTACTTACGCAGAAGTTGAGCTACCTGTAAAATATGAACTATTTTCAAAATCAAAAGATGGATTTGACTGGGGACACAATAGCTCTGCATCTATTCAACTTGCATTTTCAATGCTTCATCAACTTAGTGATGTTGAATTTGCCTCAGAATATGCTCTTAACTTTTCTAAAGAAGTCATCAAGTCTTTGAACTCTAGAGATTGGATACTTAATGCATCTGAGGTAGTAAATTGGATTGAGAGAAATTCTGATGAATCTAGAATAATAGCTCAGAATAAGAATATGAGTATGGTTAAACCACCTCAAAAAAATAAAAAAATAAAAAGAAATGTTGTTAAAGATGTTTGTCGTAAACTTTCTATTACTCAAAAAAATCTTGCTGAAATTTTAGAAGTTCCAGAAGGTACTGTAAGTAGTTGGGCAGTTAAAAATGAAATTCCAAGACTTGGGAAAAAAGCTATAGAGTTTTATATACAAAACCAAAAAAATCAAGAGGTTGTAGATAGCTATAAAAACTTCGTTAAGCTTTTACAAAGTGCATAAAATTTATTAGTCTCTTGAGTTTTCGAACTCATTTGCACTTTGTATAACATCAAATGTAAGTTTCTCTAGATCTTCTGTCTCTATATTATACTTATCACAAAAATCTTCAACAGCTTTAATATCAAATTTTTCAAGATTTTTTGCAAACATAAATATCTCTCCAAGAATACCTTCACCATCTGTTATAGCGTCTTTAATCTCAGAGTCAATATTTAACTCCTCTAAAATCACATCCATGCTAACATTAAACAGAGTATCAAGAAGAGATATAACTCCTAAAAAATAAACTTTTGAAGAGAGGTCTTTTACTCCGCTATCTTCTATCTGTTTTGAAACTTCAACCATAAGGTTTGTTCTGCTTGCTAGAAGTTGTACTAGTGGTGATTCTGTTTCTTGTTCAGCAGAGTTTCCAGGGTTAGTAGAGTAAACCATTAGCATAAGCCAGTGAGTAAGAGGTGTTCTACCCATAAGAGTCAATATTTGACGAACAGAAGAAATACTTTGTCTAAAGTGAAATGAACCAGAGTTTACATACTTTAACAGTTGTAAAGATATAGCGTGATTTTCTTCAAACTTCTTAACTATTGCATCTATACTTGACTCACTCATAATGTAATTACATAAATTGAGTACTTTTAAACTATTTGGATCAAATTTCTCTTGTTCCAAAATCTTTGGTTTAGAAAAGAAATAACCCTGAACAAAGTCACCATTAAATTCCTTTGCTTTATCATACATCTTGTGAGTTTCTACTTTTGTAAATACAACTGTTAATTTGTAATCTTTAAGAAGCTCTAAATTCTTTTTTGGAGTATTTATGTCCACTTTTATATATGTTATATACTTTAAAAGCGTAGAGAACTTGTCTAATATCTCTTTAGTAAGGATTACATCATTAATAGCTAATAGATAACCCATTTCACTAAGCTGCATTATTCTTTGCTCTAACTCTTGAGTAAAGTTCATATTTGCTTGAAGTGCAAAAATAAAATGCTCTTTTGGAATATAAAGAACAACATCATGCATAAAGAACTTTTTATCTGCTTTAATAAAGGCTTTTTTATCTCCTAAGAGATTTTTTACACCAAACTTATTCAAGACATTACTTAAAACAGTTACTGTAGCATGTCTATCATTTTTGATATTTGAGCTTTGATTGGAGTCTCTATATAGTAACTCATATGCAATTATATTGTCTTTATAGTCCAAAATTGGCTGTCTTGCTATATATAAATTTGAGTGCACTTTTTAAACCTTTTTGACAATTTCTATTATTATACAAAAACTATTCTTAAGCCCGCAAGAAGTGATTATTTGATATTATATAATTTATTATATAGTAAGGAATATTATGAAACCAAAAGACGAGGTTACAAGAAGTCTACTCATTGACAGAAGTACATGGGATGAGGCAATGAAATACTCAAGAAGTAGATACAAAATGAGTTTGAGTAAAGTAGTAGAGTCACTTCTTCAAGACTGGTTAGCTAAAGAAAAAAGAAAACCTTTAGATAACGAAAATCAAGGTAAATTTTTTCACTAAAAAATTTTAATTTTATCTAGCGTAAGCATTGTTTTTAGGGCTATTTTTATCATAATCTAAAACATCCAAAACACTTTTTTTATTCATCTTTCTGGCAAAATCAATAGCTGAAAAGCCTTTTGCATCTACAGCTTCTTGATTTGCACCATTATCAATAAGAAGTTTGGCTATATCTGCTCTTCCATAAGAAGCTGCTGCCATTAAAGGTGTAAAACCACTTCTTCTTTGTGTAAAATTAACATCTATCCCCTGCTCTATCATATACTTAACCATTTCAATATTATTATATGTTACAGAAGAATCAAATATACTTACACCTTCATCATCAAAATCATATAAGTCAGCACCATTTTCTACTAATAATTTCAATAAATCCATGTCACATTTATTCTTTAAGGCAAGTGCTAAAACTGGTTCACCAGATTCATTTGTTTCATTAACATCTGCACCATCTTTTATATATTTTTTAACACCCATATAATCGTCGTTTTTAAAAAATTCTGTCCATGAACTCATAATCATCTCTTTTTGTTTTATAATTTATCTTCGCCAATTCCAACAACAAGTGCAATTTCCACCTAAATTAGCTAGCTAATCTTTTACTCATTTCACTGAAAAACACTTCATACGGAGTTTTGTATTT
>NZ_JADGFC010000140.1 GCF_016744025.1 Sulfurimonas sp. | reverse complement strand
AAGCTATCTTAAATACTATGATTTAAATTTATTTAATTCATCATTTAAATTTTCTGTCATTTTATTTAAGTGTTCTGATGCGCTAGCAATCTCTTCAACACTTCGAACATTGATACTAGAAATATCGTCGATTTTGTTAATTTCATTTGAAATACTACCAATTTTCTTTGCTGTATCAATATAATCTTGAATAGTATGTCCTGCATTTTTTGCAGTTGTATTTAAAATATTCATTACATTTGAAACATTTGTTTGTACTTCTTGAGAGGTACCAGTGATTTTTTCCATCTTATTTGTATTATTATTCATCTCTGAACTAACATCTGTAATAGATTGAACAACAACATTAATTGTTGCATTGATCTCTGCTAAAGACTTTTGTGTACGTTCAGCAAGTTTTCTAACTTCATCTGCAACAACAGCAAACCCACGTCCATGCTCACCTGCTCTAGCTGCTTCTATAGCCGCATTAAGCGCGAGTAAATTAGTTTGATCTGCAATATCATCAATAACTGACAGAATATCTTTAACATCTTTTGTGTTATTACTAACAATTTGTAGTTTATCTGATAATTCTATTTCTCTTAATGTGCTATCTTGAAGAGATGTAGCTAAACTGACTACTTCTGTGTTCACTTTACTTAAATCTTTTACAACATTTTCTATGTCTTTATGCGATGTCTTAGCCTTTTCAACAGATGTTTCAAGGTATGATTTTAATTGATTAGCATCTTGTGTCGCTTTTGAAACGATTTCAGCTTCTTTTTCAACTCTTCCTCCTACCTCTGTAGCTGTTTTAGAAAGTTCGTATGAAACTGAAGCATTTTCATTACTACTTATTTTTGATTCACTAATAATAGTATGGATTTTATCTATAAAAAGATTAATATCTTTGGAAATTTCACCAATCTCATCTTCAGAATTGACTTCTAGTCTTTGAGTTAAATCACCATCTTTAGTAGATAAGTTTTTAATTACTTGATTTAATTTTAAAAGAGGTTTAAATTGAATATTTAGTATTAATGAAAATAATATTAATGCAATTATAATCATAATTAAACCCGTAATACTTAAATGCAATAGTAATTCTTCCACTGAAGCAAATACAATATTTTTATCAATGCCTAAACAAACAATCCAACCATTCTCCATTTTTGTATATGTTAGAAGTCTTTTATTTCCTTTGGAAGACATATAGTTATAGACGCCAGTTTTATGTTCATTGATTTCTATTTTTAAATTTTTAAAGCTATCATTTAGAGTATATATTAGTTTTCCTCTAGAAGCTTCATTTGGGTGAAATATTATATTCCCTGTTTTATCTAAGATAAAAGCATAACCGCCTTTATATTTTGCAGCAGCAACTTTTTTACTAATATCTTCCACCAAGAAGTTAGCCGATACAACCCCAATTTTAGTTGCATCTTTTACAATAGGTGATACAACTGAAATAGTGAGCTTTTTACTGCTTTTACCCATAAATGGTTTACTCAATGATGTTTTGTTAACAGACATTCCTTTTTTAAACCAAGGACGAATACGTGGGTCATATCCTTTAGAAGGTGTCTTAGCACTAGCATATATTATTGTTCCATCATTTAAACCCATGTAAGTTTTTTCTGCGTTAATACTTTGTTTAGCAACATTAAGTAATGGAACCATCTGCACTTTTGTTTTTATTGGATGAACACTAATTTGTTTAGTTACAGCTGTTACAACAGCAACTCTAGTATTAACCCAGTTTTCTAAATCTATTTTTAGAGATTTAGCATATGCAGATTGTTTTTCTTCAATCTCTAATCTTATATTCGCTTCCATTTCATAATAACTAATAATCGCAAAGACAGCTAGAGATAGAGTTGAAAATATCCCTGAGAAAAGCATTATTCTCTGTTTAAATCCAAAATTCATTTATATTATCCTTTTGTTGTTTTTTTAATTGTATCTAAAAAAAAGGGATAAAAATAGGACTAAACTAAGAATTATTTAATTTTGTATGCTTAACCAATCTTGTTTCATTCCCCGGTTTTTGGTTTTTAGGTATTAAAAATGATAATAGTAAAGAACTTACTGCAATAAGAGAACCTATCAGAAATACTAAGGAGTGAGAGTACAACCAAACAAACCCCAATAGTACTGGCAATATAACTGCTGCAACATGATTGATAGTAAAACTAACAGCACTTGCACTTGCAATATCTTTTGGGTCTGCAATCTTTTGAAAATAAGTTTTGAGTGCAATTGCCATAGAAAACAGCAAATGATCAATAAGAAAAAGAAAATAGGCTAAATACAAATTCTCTACAAACGCATAAGTAGTAAAAACGAGTAATAAACCAATATATTCAATTTTTAAAGAGATATTTTCCCCAAACCTAGTTATAAATTTTCCTATTTTTGGTGCAAGATAAATATTTAATATATGATTTGCAATCAACAACATAACCATATTATGAATATCTACTCCAAATTTTTCTACTAGTAAAAATCCAGCAAATACTACAAATATTTGTCTTCTAGCTCCTGCAAAAAATGTAAGTACGTAAAATAGCCAATACTCTTTTTTTAAGCGTAACTTTTTATCTTGAACTATGTCATCATCAAAGTGTTTAAACATCACCAATGAGGCTAATCCAATAAAAAAAGTAATACCTCCAAAAAATAGATAAACTTCTTTGTACTCAACACTGAAAAACTTCATCATCACATAAATCAAACCCAAACTCAGTACAGCAGTAAATGATCTAGTCGCAGCCAATTTACCCAAGACTATAGGAGCTTCTTTTTTAGTAAGCCACTGTAGAGATAGTGACTGGTTTAGTGTTTCTAAATAATGAAAGCCTGTTGACATAATTAAAGTTGTAATATAAAGTCCAAATACATTTGGGAAAATTCCCGTGATAGCAGTACCTAAACCTAATAACATAATAGAAATATAGGCAAGTCTTTGTTGTGCAATAATAATAGTGACAAGAACAACCGTAAAAGCTAGAAAACCTGGAATTTCGCGAATAGCTTGCAGAATCCCTATCTGACTTCCATCAAACAGAGCTACTTCAATAACAAAGTTGTTTAACAGACTCATCCACGCAGAAAATGAAAAAGTCATGGATATAGCCATAATATAGAGTAAAGCTTTTTTAGAGTGAAGTATTTTTTGTAGCATTGTTTAATAACCTTTTATAAAAGTTAATTATAGCTTTTTTTACTATTTAGTAGTACCTGAGGAGTGTATCTCCTCTCTAAGCTGTAGTTGTTAGATGCTTGAGTGTGTTTAAGTGTTTAGTACTTAATGACTGCAATGAAACAGCTTGCGCTAAACTAACCATAGAGTTATAAGAGTTTAAATCTAAGTGTTTTTCATATAGTGCACACTTCGCAAGTTCATCGTTTAGTTTCTCTTTAGAAACAAATATCTCCGGATAATTGTATAAATCTGAGATGCTATTTGCTGTATATTTATTATTAAAAAAAAGTTTGTTTGCTTTACTAACAGCAATATCTTTGTCAAGACCTTTATCTATACTTGAGATTTGTAGAGTGCTTTTAACTATTGAATATGGCTGATTAGGAAGTGCTAAAAGTGGATTAAACGCACTACTAGTTAATAATATTAAAAGTACAGAACGTTTTGAAAAAAGTATTTTGTATATCAATTATAATTCCTTTTATTTATTTTGTATTGAATATGCTATCAGTCATATGTGTTATATATTTGCTTTAGAATTTAAGTGTTTAGCTTCATCAAGATATCTAATGCATCTATCTCAAACTTTGAAAATGCAAACCATTTTTTACCTAGGTCTTTTAAACTAGCTCCGATGTGGTAGACATCTTTATCGTCTATGATTAAAAATCTATCGTGTGATGAGTCAAACTTTTTTAGCTCTATCTTTGGGTACTGAGTATTGTGCTTTTTGAGGTCTAGTTGTAATGCTTTTGTCATATTCTTTGTATAGATGCAAGCCTTTACCCTTGCATCTCTTTTTGAGAGTAGGGTAAGCACGCTATCATCACAGTAGTTGTCTATCAAAACTATGTTTGTCTTCGCACTTTTTATAAGCTCAGATGCAAACACATAAGCATCGTAAACCTGTCCATCATAAAAAATGCCTTGCTTTGGTTTTAACTCTTTACTCTCTATGGCATCTAAGATAGCATCTACTTTTTCATCTGTCTTAAATTGTTTTTGTTCTAGTGAATCTAGTCTTTGAAATACTAAAGCATTGTTTGAGATGAACTTTCGCATCTGTACAAAGGCATTGATGATGTAGACGCTTGTCTGAATAGCTGTTTGACTTTTGAGTATAGCCGAGAGCATAGCTACACCTTGTTCTGTAAAAACGTAAGGTAAATATCTTCTTCCACCATGTTGATTGGAAGTCACATTTTGTGACTTCCAACTTGAGGTTCCATTTTGGAACCTCAAGTTTTGATATTCTTCTTGAGAAAGTTGAAACCTAAAATTTTCTGGAAATCTATCAATGTTTCTATTTATGGCTTTATTGAGTTGTTTCGTTTGAACCCCATAAAGTTCTGCCAACTCATTATCAAGTATAACTTGAAAACCACGTATAGAGTAAATCTTGTTTTTAATAGTCTCTTCGTTTATAACTGATAATTCATTCATAACAAATCCTAGATACTTTTACATATCATGTCACAAATAAAAGTTAATGTTAAAAAATATGACAATTTGTAATATTTTTCTTAACTAATCGCATTCTATGACTAGTTCATTTGCACTGTTTCTAAGGTATCACAGATTGTGATTCCAACTTCCACCAAAACACAAACGCCCAAACCGTAGCCAATTCATAAAGTATGACAGAATAAAAAGTTTAGTGACTACTAAACACTCTATTCGCTAATGTCTGTTGAATAAATGAGTTTAAAGATACACCGGCTTTTAATGCTTCTTTATATATTTTTTTATGTAGCTCTGGATCTATTCTAACGTTGAAAACACCTTTATATATTTTTTGTGGTTCTCGTCCAAGATCTAAACAAGTTTGTAAGTACTCCTTTACAGCATTATGAAAGTTGTTTTCTAAGTCATGAGCATTATCTGACTCAAAAGTAACTAAGTCATCTATCATCTCAAGCTTTCCAAAGAAGCACTTGTCTTCGCTAGAATACTCTATGCTTCCGATATAGCCTTTATATTCTATAGTATTAGCCATTTTGAATCTCCCGTAGTTTTTCTTGTATCTGTTTAACTAGATACACTTTTAGTATATCGTTAGGATGTGGTTTATGTAAGTTAATCAGACTGTTTTTTTCTTTGTTGAAAAACTTAACAGCAGAACCACTTCCTTCTAGTTTTGCATACCCTAAAGTTAAAAGTAGAGCCTCTAACTCACTAAAAGTCAAATCTTTTTTAATAGGTATATGTAAAAACTTTTTGAGTAATTTATCTTTTTTACTCATAATAATGATACCACTTTCTAGTTACAAAGTCAATTGTGTGTTTTCTGTTCATAACTTACCTTTTAATTTTTCATATATTGACATAAAAAATAGTCTGCTGTAAAAAGTATGACAGAATGAAAAGTTTTTTTATAAACTATCTTGTGGTACAATTGTACCAATGGAGTGAGAGCGTAAGCTCCCACATTTTAATATAAGCGTTCCGCAAAAACGATTAAAACCATTAGCACAATGAAAAACTTCACTGGCGTATCCTCCTTTTTGGAGATACCCACTAACTCCACTCACTAAACTCACCCAGTCGCAGAAGAAATCAATACCAGTTGTAGAAAAAAAGTATAGTATGTTTTTAGAATGAAGTGTAGAAGCATGACAATTTGTAATGTTTTAAGTTTGTGGTCTATCTACCCATTTGAATATATCTAAAATCTTAATTTGTTTTTCTTCTATTTTATAAATTGTTGTGTAACCTTTGAAAATTAAATCACGATAATTTTCATTATCTATATATTTCGCCAATTCCAACAACAAGTGCAATTTCCACCTAAATTAGCTAGCTAATCTTTTACTCATTTCACTGAAAAACACTTCATACGGAGTTTTGTAT
>NZ_JADGFC010000139.1 GCF_016744025.1 Sulfurimonas sp. | reverse complement strand
GCTATAAACTACTCTTGCCATTTTTAATCCTATTAAATCTCATAACACATTTGTATTATTCTATCTAAATTACTGAATTAAAGTTTGTCTAGTTTACAGTACCACAGATAGTCTAATGTGATTTTATGAGTGGACCTTGACCACATTTTCTTCTCACTTGTTGCGTTACTATCAAAATCTTTTGTATACAGTGGACCTTCGTTCTTGATTTTATTTATAATATCTTGCACACCATTTTTATCTAAAATATCTTTATAGTATTTTGATTTATCAATCTTTTCTTTTATATGTTTAAATTGAATTTTCCACATAGGATAAAACTCTACAGGAAGAATAGAAGCGTCGTGAGTAAAGTGTTCAAATATACTTCTTTTTTTAGAAAGTAAATCGTCTAGCATATGTTCTTTATATTTTTTATTTCTTGACCAAAGTATATGGTGATGTGCTCTTGTTACATTTTGGATGCTATCTATTTGAACAAAACCTAAGTCTTTTATAATTTGTAATACATCAAGATTTTTATGGTTTGAATTTTGCAAAGCATTTGATTGTAGCCATAAGAGTCTCATCTCATTATTTGATATTTTTAACATTTTATACTTTTATGAAATAAAGGAAATAGCACTTTTAACAGCATTGATATAACTAAGAGTCTTCGCCTCGCCCTTATAGGCAATATCAAAGGCTGTTCCATGGTCTACTGATGTTCTGATTATCGGTAGGTTTAGTGATACGTTTATACTCTCATCAAAGTAGAGTGCTTTTAGCGGTGCTAGACCTTGGTCATGGTACATCGCTACAAAATAGTTGTAGTTCTTTCTTGCATGAGGAGTAAAAGCTACATCTGGAACTATCGGACCTACGAACTGCTCAAAGCCTAACTTTTTGTTTGCACTCTTTATGGCTTTTGTTATTCTAAGTTCTTCATTTCCTAAAACACCATTATCACCAGCATGTGGATTTAGACCAAGCACAGCTACTTTAGCATCTCCGATAGAGTCATGCAAGTCTAGAAAAAACTGTTTTAATTTTACATACTGAATAGATGCGGCTACTTCTTTAAGCGGTATATGTTCTGTAAAAAGTGCTACAAACATCTTCTCACATCCAAGCATCATAATAGCATCTCTGTCGAAGTGTTGGCGGAGTAGGTCGGTGTGACCTTTGTACTCTAGTCCAGCCATCATCCAAGCTTCTTTATGAATAGGCATAGTTACAACTGCATCTGCTCTTTTGTCTTCACAAAGTTTGATAGCACTCATAAAAGAGTCATAAGAGTACTTACCAGATGCAGCACTAACTACACCGGCTTCTATCTCAAACTCACCATCTACAGAATGAAGAACAAGGTCACTAGGTGCTTTGGCATCTAAAAGTTTAGTTGCTTGTGAGAGCATCTCGGGGCTGATGCAGTAGATAGGATTACAAAGTTTGGAAACTTCTTCATGAGATTTAAGGGCTATCTCAATTCCCACTCCGTTTAAGTCGCCTACGCTTATTGCAATGTTGATTTTTTGTTGGTTCATCTCATTCAATCCTTGCTCTATTGTTGAAATTGTATCTTAAATAACTAGTTTAGAAAAAGTGGAGATTCAAATACAGGGGCATTTTTAGAAGTAAGCTACTTCAATTATACGTTATCAAGTAAAACTTGGTAACGTATTGAAATCTTCAGCATTTCTTTTTTTTATGTTATTAAACTTTGATATAACCTTGGGATTTCTTTCTTTATTTGATTTGCAGTTTCGCCAAATTGCTTCCACTCTTTAATAAGCATATTATTTGTTTCGTCTTTATTCTTGCTTTTACCAGTATATATTATTCCATTAACTTCTTGACCTTTCTTAAATTCATTATTTGCCTTGTTTATCAATTTTATTAATATTTCATCATCACTAAAATACATATTAATGATATTAGTCAATTTTATAAAATCATCTGCTGTATGATTAAACTCCATCTTATTTGCACTTTCTTTTCCGTGGTATAAGATTAAGCTCATTCTTAAAGTACTATTGACTGAGAATTTAATTGAATTTTCTATTAATATATAGAATTCTTCTAATTTATTTCTTTTGATGTCATAATTATATTTTTTTATTGACATTTTATGCTTACTACTTTCTAGTAAATAATTTAGCATAAATGTTATCACTGCACCAATAAAGATTCCGATTATAGTTTCATTCATTATTTATCCTAATAGTCTTTCTCTTCTCATCAATAAGTCATACAGCTTATTGGGAAACATTCCATTATCTTGTAGTGAGTCTTTTCATCTCTTTTGTAGCTTCTGCAAGTCCAGTAAACACACTTCTAGCAATGATACTTTGACCTATGTTTAACTCAGTGATTTCTTTTATGTCCATCATATATGAAACATTGTGGTAGTTTAGTCCGTGACCGGCTGCTACTTCAAGTCCAAGTTTTTTAGCATGTGTCGCTGCTGCTTGAAGCTCTTGTATTGATTTTTCAAGTCTGCTAGCTAACTCATAACGAGGAAGTTCAAGCTCTTTTACTGAGTGGTTTGAGTGAGGTAGTGAAGAGTTTAACATTGCAAAGATATTTGCAAATGAACCAGTGTGTAGCTCAACCATCTCAGCACCTAAGTCTTTTGATTTTTCCATTGCTTCTATAGTAGGGTCAACAAAGAGCGAAACAGGAATGATTGAGTCATGAAGTTGCTCTATAGCATAAGCTATTTGCTCTTCATAAGTAAAAACATCTAGTCCACCTTCAGTTGTCACTTCTTCTCTTTTTTCAGGAACTAAAGTAGCACGGTGTGGCTTTAAGTCACATATTATATTTAAAATGTCTCTGTCTATAGCACATTCAAGGTTTACAGGAAGTTGTGAATGCATCATGATATTCTTTGCATCTACATCTTGTATATGTCTTCTATCTTCACGAAGATGAATAGTAATCTGGTCTGCACCATTTGCACAAGCAACGTTTAGCGCGTTTAAAATATCTGGATCATTAACTCGTCTTGCTTCCCTTAAAACCGCTACATGGTCTATGTTTACACCTAACTTCATACTACTCACTATTTTTCTCCCTTAGCATTTTTAACAAAATTTAAATAATCTTCTTCTAAACTTTGATGTTCAATAATATCGCCCATATGTACTTGCACAACTTTTTTTTCTTTATATGGAGCATTTCTAAATACACTCTCTAAAGTATCGTTTATAAAAACAGGAACAACATCAAGTTTATTTGCTTTTGCAATCTTTTGTGCTCCGCTTTGAAACTCTAAAACGTCAGCTGTTTTGTTTCTCTCACCCTCTGGAAAGATATATATGTTAAAGTCATCTATCTTTAAAAGTGTTTTTTTGATCTCTTTAAAAAATTTTAAAAGACCTTTTCTATTTTCTAAGTCAACACTTATACATCCGCTATATCTAAAAAAGTCACCATAAAATGCATCGAAAAGTTCTTGTTTAGCTATCCAAGTTCCATTTTTATTGTGTTTTGAAAAGATATGTTCCATTACTATTATGTCTAATAGTGAGCGGTGATTTATTGCATAAAGTATTTTGTCTTTACTTGGAACTTCACCAATAAGTTCTATTTCAATATTTAAATGTTCTAAAACATTGTTAGAGTAAGACTGTCTATCTTTTGACAACTGTGTATAACCATGTTTTAAAGAGATAAAAGGGTGAAAGTATGTGCGCTTAAAAATCTGTATTTGTTTGTACCCAAGTCCAATCATGAAGATGAGTTTTTTTAGTGTTTTAATCATATATTAATTATTTTGAACGATGCATAGGATGTTGATAGTCATTTCTCTCACAAGCAGTGAAAATTGACATAACACCAAGTGCTAGTATTGTTGTGAACATTATAGATTTCATTTAAATCCTTTATTTTAGAAACTATTCTTTATTATATCATTGATTTTATTTATATTATCTGTGGAAGCAAAACAGCTTTTGCTCCCACACACCATAAACTCTGCATCTTCACTTAGCTTTTTTTGTATAAATGGATACTCTAAATTACTAATCTCATAAGCATTAGCATCTAAATTTGAAGCCGTTGATTTTATAACTCTATCACCTTTTAGGTGTCTTAGCATCTGAGCTAACATATGTGGATATATCACAGGTCTTCTTCCTAACTCATAAGAGTTATACTCTAAAGTTTTAAATGCAAAGTGAGAGTATTTTTCATCCTCAAGCAGAGTTGATAAAGAGATAAGTACATCTACCATGATACTTACGCAACTTGTGTAAGTATTGTCTGATATCTCTGCTTTAGTCTCAAACTCGCCATTACTAAAGTTCCAAGTTCCATTTTTATAAAACTCTTCTAAAGTGATGTTTGTGAATTTTTGAGCTTGAATAAGATATAGCTCATCTTGAGTAGAGTTATAAGCGGCTATAAGAGCTTGTGCTAGATATGTATAGTCTTCTAAGAAAGCTCCTACTTTAGGAGTATTATGAATAAGAGTAGTGTGATAGAGTTTAGAGTCTATAAACATAGTCTTTAGAAGAGCATCTAAACTTTTAACTGCTCTGTCTTTATACTTAGCATCTATATCTCCTAGAGTAAACAAGGCTTTTATCATCATACTTGACCAAGATGTTTGAACCTTTTTGTCTATAAAAGGGTACTCTCGATTTTTTCTCAAATTTTGTAGAAGAATCTTTACCTTCTCAAAATGCTCAGGAACTTCGCCCTTGTTAAAACGAATGATGTTTTTACCTTCAAAATTTCCTCCTTGAGTTACTTCCATCTCAGCGAGAATAGTCTCTATATCTTCATATCTATTTTCAGATAAAGTTTTGTAAACTTCATCGTAAGTGTATATAAAGTAAGTACCTTCTTCACCTTCACTATCTGCATCGCTTGCACTATAAAAAAGATTGTCTTCACTCATAAAGTTAAACCAAAAATCAGCTATCTCTTTAGCAGTAGTTAAAAAGCTTTCATCTTTGTATGTTAGGTAAGCTTTTGTATAGAGATCGCAAAGTAGGGCATTATCATATAGCATCTTTTCAAAGTGAGGAACTCTCCACTCTCTATCTACTGAATAACGACAAAATCCACCATCTACTAAATCGTACATTCCGCCTTTTTTCATAGACTCTAGGGTATGAATAAGCATTGCTTTTGCAGCTTTGTCATATTGAAGTCTGTCTATTGTTAAAAGAGTTCCAAGTGTAGATGCATGAGGAAATTTATGGGTTACAGAAAAACCGCCATTTTTTGGTTCATAGTTATTTTTTACCTGAAGCATAAAGTTTTTAATAAAATCTTCTTTTAAAACAGTTGCTTCTTTTGGATGCTCTTTGGTAGTTAAAAAGCCTTCTATCTCATCGGCATTTTTATATAAGGCTGCATCATTTTGAGCCACTTTTGTACCTATAAGTTTACTGAGCTCTTTAAATCCCATACCGTCTATAGAACTTTGTTGTGATTCAGGTGGTATATATGTCCCTGCAAAGAAAGGCTTATTTTGAGGGGTACAAAAGATTGATGTTGGCCAACCACCTGCACGACGGTTAAGAAGCATGTGTACTTCTTGGTAGTGCTTGTCTATATCTGGACGCTCTTCACGATCGACTTGAATACAAACAAAGTGTTCGTTTAAAATATCTGCACACTCTTGGTTTTCAAAGACAGTTTCTTCCATAACATGACACCAATGGCAAGATGAGTAACCTATGCTAATAAAAATGGCTTTGTTCTCATCCTCAGCTTTTTTAAACGCTTCATCACCCCATGCAAACCAGTCAACTGGATTGTTCTTGTGTTGCTGTAAATATGGTGAGTCTTCTTCTTCTAATCTGTTTGACATAATAACTTTCCTATCTATAAAATGATTAAATTAATTATTTGTAGAGTAGGAAATAGTTGCTAACAAAGTGCTTAAACTATTTATTTGGATTTTATTTTTTATTCTTCTTAAACGCCTTAAGAATATAGTTGTAAAATCCTATAATGAACCCCTAAAACTGAACCAGTAAAATTTGTTTTCTTATTTCAAAAATGATAAAATTGAAATAGAAAATATAGGGATTAAATATGAGTGTAA
>NZ_JADGFC010000246.1 GCF_016744025.1 Sulfurimonas sp. | reverse complement strand
AACTTCTCAAGAGCGAGATAAGTTGCTTCTTTGAGTTCATCAAGAGTGACCATAGTTTCAATATTCTCACCATTTTCGTCTTTGTCATAAAGTTTCCAAGTAGTCTCAGTTTTATTAGCAAACTCAGCACTCATAACACCAGACATCATATTGATACGAGCCTGATAATCGGCATGAAATGTTTTACCACTTTTAGTTTTTATAGTCATTTTTTTTATTTGGTTTTCAATTTTTATTTCATCTTCATTTTTTGCTATAACATCAAGTTGTTCTTGGCTTAGTGGCGGTGGGGCTATCCACTTTATACCATTCCAGACATCCTCATTTGAACTAGGAACTATTGTGGTTGCTCCATCTTTAGGGCAAATTGCACTTGTTCCTTCTCCTGTAAATCTTCCATCTTCATTAAAGTAATATATAGTCATTTTTAACCTTTCATTATGTATGCTAGTTTCATGTATGGTGGCAAGTTTTTATCTGTTCCACTTACACCAGAATTATTGATTGTTACTATATGGGAGTGATTTCCTGAGCTTGATGTACCAATAGAACCAATGTTTGCATGCCAATCGTAGAGACCAGTACCTCCTCCATCTTCCTTGCCTCTTTTTAAAGCGTGAGTATGAGCCCCTGTAACATCTGTACTCCCACTATGCGTATGAGCAATGGCAACTGCATCTTTATTACCACCAACATCTTTTACATCTGCATCAACAGTTGCTCCATATACAAAACGACCTCTTAAATCTGGTGTTCCGTTAGACCCATTACAAAGATGCCAACCACTTGGGACTGCACTTATTAGTCCACTCCACATAGTAATGACTCCACTTGGAACTGCACTTGATAAATCATCTATAGAGGCTTTTCTATTTAGAGCAGTTTGAGTTGCTGTGCTTATTGGTTTTTCTTTATCACTTGTGTTATTGACATTTGATAAACCTATTTGAGCTTTTGTAACTGTGTGGGGATTTGCATTATTATTTTTATGAACTGTAAGATCTGTGGTTTTTGCATTTAGAGCAGTTTGAGTTGCTGTGCTTATTGGTTTTGTTTTATCACTTGTATTGTCAACATTTCCAAGAGCTATTTGAGCCTTGGTTACACTGTGTGGATTTGAAGAATCATTTATATGAAAACTTAAATCTGCCATTTTTATATCTGATTGAGAGCCATTGTATACGTTATACTCATAAGTACTTCCGTTTGTAAAAGTTATACGATAAGTATCATTTGTTCCTGCACTTCCATTTCCACTTACTCTTATAACTGAGCTTATGCCATTTCCTGTTGCTCCTGTTTTTCCTCTCTCACCTTTTCCAAAAGGAATAGGAACAGACCAATCTGCACTTACATTTGTATTTTTAAAGTAGATTTCACCTGTGTCTGTAGCAAAAAAGCTAAAGTCTTTTAATTGAGTATCATAACTACTCTTTTGAGCTATTAAACCCATGGCATTTACTTTAAAAGCTTCACCTCTTGCTCCTTTATCTCCTTTAGGGATAGAAAATATAAACTTATTTTCAGCACTATTATATGCTATTTGAACCTTTTGACCCTCGGCTAAAGTATTTCCCTCAACTGCAATTGCTTGAATTGATTCTCTTATACTTTGTGTCTCATTTTTTAAAACTAAGGTTTCATCTTTCATACCACTTACTGCATTTCTGTCACTTGCAGTTGCTATTGCATCATCTT
>NZ_JADGFC010000138.1 GCF_016744025.1 Sulfurimonas sp. | reverse complement strand
GCATATGACCCTGGTGGGCATCACGGGCTTCAAACCCGATGTTTGGGCGGTTGACCGTCTGGAGGTAGGTTCGATTCCTACGCCCTCTCGCCATTTTCTCCCACTTTACTTCTTTGATATCTTTTACGACACGAAAAGTCATAATAATAACCCTTATGAGTAACGATACGTCCACAACCACAACGACAAATTTTAATAGACTGTTGATTCACACTTATTTTTTCATATCGAGCAGTCACATTAGTTAATGTAACCAAGTCACATTTATTATCAGGATCGGTCACATCTTTTACAGCATTAGCAATTACTCTACCCATTGAGAGGGGAACACCATTACCAACAAGTTTCTTTTTTCCTTTAACTGTAAAATCAGGAAGATTAAAACCATTTTTTAACCCTTGCAGTTTACAAAGCTCTTTAAATGAACGATTATCACTAGCTAAAGCACAATGATTAGAATTAGGGTTAATTTTGCCACGTTCCCATTGAATATATAAATTATCTTTGTGACCAAACTGTATATGTCTTAGTCTTGTTGTATTTTCATACCAACCTTGATTAATATCTATTCTTTGATGTGAGTAATTATCTATTTTTACATTTGGTACATTTCTTACATTCTCAAAAAGAAACCAAGTGGAATCACACTCTTTTACTATACGTACAAATTCATCTAACATTTGTAAACCATAATGATAATTATCTGTGACTGATCGGTCACGGTTTAAATCTGAAAACAGTTGACAAGGTGGACCACCTATAACACCATCAAATTTGTTTAGTATTCCTTTAAATTCTCTAATGTCTTGACCGTAGATAATATCACCTGCACTTACAACACAGAAACCTGCTTCACGAAATGCCTTATCAAACAAACCAACACCAGTAAATAAAGATAGAACTAATTGCATTTATTACCTCGATCGGTCACAGATTTAAAAACCTTATTAATTACCTCTTTTGATATCTCAGGCTTAACAGTTATATACTTTTGTGTAATTTCTATATTGGTATGACCAAGAGCATAAGAAACGTGTTCTATAGGTAAAGATAAGAAGTTTATAGAGTAAGTACCTAATAAGTGTCTTATATCGTGTAAGCGAATGTATGGTAAGTTATTTTGTTTTAGTAATCTACTCCAAGCACCTCTCAAACATTTATAACGTGTTTTTGTTTTTGGATTAGTAAAGACGTAACCAGTAGGATACTTAATATTTTGTTTTATACATTCTTGAAGATAGATTGTATGGAGTCTTTTATATAGCTCATCTGTCATCATATACCGCATATTCTTTTTTACTTTGTTTATCTTTGCTGGTATATGATAAATCTTTTGCTCAAAGTCGACCATTTCCCAAGTAATAGATAAAACCTCGTTACGTCTACGACCATGAAGCAAGAAAAAGAAAATATCATTATAAACGTCTTCATCATAATTTATTATTGAACGGATAAAATCTTTTTGAATTTCGAGAGAGAAGTTAAAGTATCTAGTGTTATCAAATTTTGGTAACTCTATATCTAAAGTAGGATTGTTTTTAATAAGTCCAAGTCTTTTAGCTAATCTAAAATGATTTTTTAGAACTGTAAGAATATTTTTAACTGTTTTAATTTTTAAATCTTTTTCTACAAGAGAATTAACCCACATTTGAACATCAAGATATTTTATCTTTTTTAGTTTTTTAAGTCCTAAAGTATCTTTTATATGTTTGTTGTAGTAGCCTACATTAGATTTAAATGTAATCTCACTATGTAAAACCTCTACACTTTTAAAGTATTGGACTGAAAGGTTATTTAGTATCATTAAATAACCTATTTTGAAAAGAATAAGCCCAATGAATAAGAAGTAAAACAATAATAAAAAGCCATATAGATATTTTTCTATTTTTTTTCATTATCTGTTCCTACTATTTACAATCGAAAGAATAACAATAAAAATACTAGAGAAAACAATAAAAGAACCCGTATAAAACATTAAATTTACTATAAAATCCATGATAATATAAATTTTAGAAATTTCTACAATACTCATTTTATACCCCTATCTTGTATCTATCAAATCTATGCAAAACTTTATAAAAAGCACTTGTATATAAATCAACTATAACGCTATTGTTTTGTTTGAATTGTGTATCTTTAACAGAATAAGAAAATAGAGCTTTTTTCAATGAGAGATCAAAATCTGAATTATCTATATCTTCATCAAAAACAGTAACTTGATTTAAAGATTGAATTTTACCTTTAATGAGTTTACGTTTAATAAGTTCATTTTGAATATTAGTAAATCTTTGCATATTGCCATTGATAACATCAAAGAGAGTGTACTCTATAAGTAACTCCATACTACCAAGATAAGGGATAGAATTTTTATATAAATTTCTTTCAATTCCATCTTCAACAATTTTTATAGATACAGGAGGATTATGTCTTTTTTTATGTCTAATTGAACCCTCTTGTACTTTTTTAGATATATAAACTTTACGTTCATCATCATTCATATCCACAAATGATTTAATTTTAATTTTTTTAGTAGCTAAATATAAAGTATGTTCTAAAGTATATATACTAAAACCAAGTTTAGAGAAAGACAAAGGAATAAAATCAATATTATCAATAGTAACAGAATTTTTTATAGTCACTTTTTTAGTTCCAAATTCTTCTCTAAGAACTCCATCAACAAATCTTTGATATAAACCTTTTTCATATCTAAGAACTTGATTTTTATCATTATCAATAAACTCAAATGTATCATCTGTTTGTGACCATTCACAAGTACTATTGATATTCAAATCTGATAAATAATTCCAATCTGATTCTAGAGGATAAATTTTGTTATAAACCCATTGAGGCACAAGTGTATGACTCATAGTGATTCTAATAATTTTATGTTTAATATACCAAGCTTGTAACTCATCTATTTCTTTCTGATTCTTTAAATCCATAAAAGACTTAGTACAATACTTCATAACATACCCTACAGCATTAGAAAGTGTCCATTGATATCCGTTAATTTCTCCATTTCTTATTTGTGTTGGTGATAATCTTGCTTTTGATTGTTGTAAATTTTGTTTAGCCCAAAAGCATTTTATAAAAACATCTTTTAGAGGTCCAATATAATGACTTGGTACATAAAGCAATACGTGTGCGTGAGGTACACCACTTTTATGCGGTTCAACTGCAAAAAGGTATCCAACTTTGTAACCATCTTTTTTCATTTGTCTAAAAGTACGACTATTTTGAAAAGAACGCCATTGAAAACGTAATAGCTGATATAAGTCCCTAGAATTAAAAATTTCTCTATTACTAGCCTTAGTTTGTAGATAACCATTTATATCGTTCTCAGGTAGTTTCTTTTGATGATAAAGACTAAAACGAGAGTACTTACCCATAATCAAATCATGATAAACACCATCAAGAGTAAGAGTGAGAAAAATTGGTTCTAAATCTTCTGATAACATAACTTGTTGCAACGTATTAACTTTATTAACTAATTGTGCATAATATCTACTTGAAATATTCGCACTCATAGAAATATCAAGATAAGACTTTAATTCACCATTAACAGTCATAAAACTATTTGAAGAAAGATAATTTCTTTGAGTATCAATCTTCAATTGAGAAGATTTTAAATCAGAAGAAGAAATTCTATATAAATCCATGGTTGTAGCACCTTTTAATTTTTGTATGTACACAAACTTTTGTTAAGTTGACAAGGCGGTCGCTTCGCTCCCTCATTTCTCCGAGCCGTAGGTTCTCGAAATAAGAAAACAAAGCAAACGCGACCTAATAACAAATATTGATGAATGTTTAAAAACAAAACCTCACTAAACCCCTAATAGTTACTGTTACCAGACAAGTGGACGACAAGCTCAGGGCGATGAATAATTATGAATACATAATAATTCACACCCTCCCACTCCTTTGCGAAGATATATACAATGTTGGTTGGCTACGAAAAAGCTACTTCATAAATCCTTTTTTTTCTTTTTTTATTGTTTTTGAAGAGAGTAAAGAAGAAATTTCACTATTAACTAAATATTCATATTTATAGACATTTTCAGAGATAAGTTGTGTATTTAAAAGTTCAAATAAAAAGAGTTCATTTAATGAATCAAAATTTTTCTGAGTGAGGATTCTATTATCAAAAATATATAAACCTCTTTTTATATCGTAAAGACAATATACGATTGTAAAATCAGCTATGATTGTATTTTTTTCTTTATGTTTTTTTAATAAGCCAAATCTATCACTATATGTAAAACTAGAATTGTTATCGTTTAAAATTGTAGTTTCTGAATCAGTTTTGTTTTTAGTTGTTTGAGCTTTTGCTGGTTCATCATCAACGTCTAAAAAAGAGGTAACATTACCAACAGCAAAATATACAGAAACAATAAAAAGCATTAGAGCAAAAAGAAAGAAAGATAATTTTTTAGCAAATGAAGACATACCCTGATTTATCTGCTTTTCACCACCATCACCACTATCATAACAATCAAAGACAGTATAAAGATTACCACTCTTACCTTTCCACTTACGAGTCTTTTTAAAGCGTTTCATACCCACTTTATCTTTACACTCTTTATCCATCTTTTTAAATAGAATCTCGTTAGTACTGGTTTTCTTTTGGTCATCAACAGATATATACCAAGCTTTAAACTCACCTTTATACATATCAGCTATTTTTTTATAACCTTGAGTAAGAAAATAAAAATCTACATGAAAGTGTCTATGCTCTGAAAAAAAATCAGACAGATAAATATCTTCAGGTTTAGTATTTGTAAAACGTCTTAAAGATTTATGACACTCATCGTAAAGAATTAAAATCTTTAATTTTTCATCATTAGAATTTTCAGCTTGAATAATTTCAATATCTTCTAATATTTCTTGAAATGCAAAAGCAGTATTTTCAAAATGCTTTATCATAATGTCAGCATTTTTAGCACTTGCTATATCTTCAATTGAATTATCTTTATTAAAGCCTTTTATGTTAGTAAAAATTACATCATATTTATGTAGATGGTCTAAGCCTATTGATACAGTAATAGCACTTTTACCGCAACCACCCTCCCCAATTACTCCAAATATCATAATAGTTACTTAAAGAGTATTGTAAGAGCTACACGAGTTATCAGAGTGTAGAGCATTACAGACAAAAGAAGTGACAAAGAATCAAAAAAACCTATTTTAGACATAAAAGCTAAAAAGTTGTGACCCAAAGCACCAAACGAAGAAATAGCAGAAATAAATTGATTAAAAAGAATAGTTATTGATTTGCCATCATAAACAAGAAGATTTTTCATTGCATAATTTAAAGCCCAATTAAAAACAGCTAATATAAAAGTAATAAAAATACCTTTTCTAACAAACTCAACTGCGTGATAAGCACCTAAATAAATAAAGGCTTTTTTAAAAGCAAGTCCAGTACCAATAAAAAACTTTTTAAAAAAATCAGCAAACCAGAGAAGAATACCAGCAATCCAACCAAAAGAGCCACTTAACCAGGTGAAAACTCTAGCAATTAAACCACCTGTTATAAACAGACCACGAACTAAAGCAAATAAGCTAATTATTGCTTGTATCATCAAAACAACCTATTTATTACATAGTAAACACTATAAAGAAGTGTAGATAACAATAAAGCTAATCTTGCTAAACTAAAATCTAAAGAGTTTAAAAAATCAGCACTCATCAAATTGCCCTCTAATTTTCGTGAAGTCATAGGAAGAGGAACAGAAATTGAATAGTCAACAAAATCATAACTAGAAATATTAAAAGTACCAAATATGCCATAATCAATAGAGCCAACAAGAGAATCAAGACTACTAATAGCATCCTTTTCAAAATCACCATAAACAGATAAAGACGCTTTTGCTATGTCATCATAAGTAGGAATAGAAGAGTTTTCATCATCATCAAGAGTAGGAAGAGAACCATTTGCATCAACTAATAAATCAGCAATACCAACAGTATCGACATCAACAACAGTATCACCCTCTCCAATTAACTTATCTAGTTTATCCTCTACACCTTTCATATCAGTAGATGAATCAGGAATATTAATATTATTTATAGCTTTTATGATATCACCTGCATTTTT
>NZ_JADGFC010000010.1:29475-42589 GCF_016744025.1 Sulfurimonas sp. | reverse complement strand
CTTAGAGGCTCTATAACAGCTGCATCTTTATAAAAGTAGCCATCTATATTTTGAAATTTTTTTGATATATTATTAAGTTCTTTATTATCAAAATATTCATATGCAATATCATTGTTTTCTAATTTTTCCTTTGAAAAATTATCATTCGCAACGCGTAAGACACCTTTTTTATTAACAGAACTTGAAATTAGTTTTTCATAAAAATCAATTGAAAAATTTAGAGCTTCATTTACAAGTGTATTGTAATTGTTTTTTTTACCAGGAAGAGGGGAAAGAAATGCTCCCGCAGCGCCACTTGCTCCACCAGCAATACCTTCTCTATCTACAAGAGCTACTTTTTTGCCACTTTTAGCTAAAAAATAAGCAGTACTACAACCAGCTGAACCTGCTCCTATAATTATGTAGTCGTATATTTTAGAGTCCAAGTTTTTTTACTTCTTCAATAACTTCATTTGATGTAATACTTTTCATGCAATTATGATGAGTTAATGGACATTCTCTTTTCATACAAGGGGAACAATCCATATCATGTCTTATAATTGTACTTTTATTATTCATCCATTGAGATGTTTCTTTATATTTGGTAGGACCAAATATAGCAATAGTTGGTACTTGATAAGCAGCTGCGACATGCATTGGTCCACTGTCATTGCTAATAAAGAGTGAGCACCCAGCTATATGGGCACAAAGTTCTTGTATACTTGTTTTTCCAGCTAAGTTTTTGTAGTTTCTAACGCCAGATTCTTTGAGATTATTTTCAATTTCATTTGCCATTTCTACTTCATTAGGCCCACCAAAAATGATAATATCAAATTTATCTGAGAACTCTTTAGCAACTGCAGCAAATCTTTCAGGATACCAACGTTTTGCACTTCCATATGTAGCACCTGCATTTATACCTAAAGTCGCTCTATTGAATTTCTGAGCTTGTATATATAAGGCGAGAGCTGGTACATGACCATCCCAATTGTCTGCGTCTATCATTGCTAATTGAGCATATTGTTTTACTAGGTGCTGTGAAGTTGAAATTTTTGGAGTATGAGAAAGCAAAAACATAGAGTGCCATGAGGCTCTTGAGATGCAAACTACAGTTTTTGTAAGTCTCAAAAGTAAAGATGAGTGAAGCTGATTTCTAAAGTTTACAGCAAGATTAAAAGTACCTAATTCATTAGCTAGTTTATATGTAGCTAGATATCTATTTGAAGCCTCTTTTGTATTATCTACAACTGCTCTTTGGCATAGAGGATGATATTTTAGTGTTTCAATACTTGCATAACTGCCGACAAATGTAAATTTAACATCCTTGTACTGTAATGCTAAAAGTTCAATCGCAGGAGTAGCCATTATTGCATCTCCGAGCCAGTTTGGTAGTATGACTAATATTTTCAATTACTCCACCTATTCTTTTCTAATAGCCAAGCTTCAGCTGTATCAACACCAAAAAGTAAATTTTTCATATTTTGAATATTTTCTTCATTTCCAAGTTTTTCAACAATATTTTTAAAATTGTATTTGATGTATCCATTATTAGTAATTAAACCTATAAGATTACCAGCATAAAAATAAACAAATCTTTCATTTATATCTTTATCAAATAATGAACTTCCCATGGTTGTTATATTTGCTTTCCATCCTAACATATCAACTATAGTAGGAAATATATCATTGTGTCCACCAAGAGTTTTAATCTCTTGTGCTTTAAATATTTTAGGCCCATAGATAATAAGAGGAATTCTAAAGTGTTCTATTGAAGCAAGTGCTTTATCATCAGTGCGATATTTTCTAGCAATTTCATTTAATGCATTTCCACTTCCATGATCAGATGTGAAAATAAATATTGTTCTATCAAACCATGGTTCATCTTTTACACCTTCCATAAAACGACGAATAGAGTCATCAGCATATATATATGCATTGAGTGCTCCGTTGTAGTTTTTTAAATCATGTGGATATCTTTCATATTTTTTACTTGGCAGATGATAATCTGAATGAGTAGAATCAGTAAATGCAAAACCTAAAAATGGCTCTTGCATCTTATTTAACTTCTTGTGATAAAAATCTAACATATTAAAATCATAAGTTCCTGTAAGAGGCTCTCTTCCTTCATCTATTTCTTCTACATTAGGCATATCTTGAGCACCGTAATATTCGTCAAATCCTGATAGTGCACTAACTGCATCTACTCTATATGAACGTCTATTAGAAGCTTGCATTGAAAGTGTAGAATACCCATTTTCTTTTGCAACATTACCAAGATAACTTAACTTAGATAGTTCAAGCCCTTTTCCTAAATATTGTGCTCCTGCTGGTATAGTAACTCCAGTAAATATAGATGTTATACCAAAAATTGATCGATAACCATTAGAGTAAAAGTTTGTGAATTTTAAGCCTTCATTGCTGAGACGTTTAAAATATGGGGTAACATTTAGCTCTTTATATTTTGTAAAACCATCTATATGCTCAGCTCCAAAAGACTCTAGTAATACAATAACAACATTGTATTTTTTTTTGTCTTTTTTTGCATATGTTCGTAAAAGAGGATATCCTTTATCAGTGAATGGAGCATTCGGAGTTTTAAGTGCATTTTGTGTTATATTAATAGCTTTATCAAAGTCCATTAGGTTATGTTTTGCTGTTTTTTTAGCAGTTCTATAAATAGTAAAAAAACCATTTAATGCTAGGTTTCCACTACTGACTTTATTGACAGCATATGCATCACTACTTCCAAAGCTTTTTCCGGCGAAGTTGTTTCTTATTCCGATAAAAAGAATTAAAATAGTTATAATTGTTAAAATAAAGAGTTTTTTCCCAGAGATAAAATTTATTAATTCTGATGAGAAAAGTTTAAATACAGAGTATAAGAAGAAAATACTAATAATTATAGCACTCAGTGTGTAATGTAACATAGAACCAAATGCCATCCCAAATATAATATCTAAGTCATCACCAAGATTAAATATTTCATTTGAAATATGTCTATGAATATAATCATAATAGAGGACATCACTAAAGGAAAGGATAAAGATAATATTTAAAATTACAGCCCAAATAAGTGCAATCTTAGCTCTTAATTTAGCTTCTTTTATAAAAAGAAGAGCCAAAATAAAAATAGATGAAAATGTAAAAATTGTTATCATATCAACACGAAAACCCATGAATAAAGAAGCATAAAATTCATATGTGGTAAGGTTAGAAAAATCTTCTATGTAAAAATTGTATAAAGTTAGTCTTGTTATCATTAAAATAATAAAACTAAAAATAAGTAATGTTAATATTTGAGTGAATTGATTCTTTTGCACTAGGTAGATTCCTTCTTAAATATTAATTTATAAATTATGTATGTAGAGATAAAAACTATAAAAAATGATGTTACAACATCACTTAGAAAGTGTCCACCAGAAGCCATTCTAGCTATACTTACTAATGTTCCATAAATCATCACAAGAGATATAAAAAGTTTTTTTCTTCTTTTAGCTAAAAGGGCAAAACCTAAAAGACTAAATGCTGCAGCAGTATGCCCTGATGAAAAAGAGTAACCACCTTGATTGCTAGGTATAAAAGCAGGAGTAAATTCTTTATCTCCTCCAAAGTTTATAGTTTGTGCTGGCCTTGCTCTCCCCCAGTTTTCTTTTAAAGTTGTATTTACAATAAGTGCCGGAGCAATAGTTAAAATTAATAGTATAAAAATAATTGCTTTAGAATCTATACCTAATATGTTTTTCTTTTTTATATTGTTATATATAAATATAATTATGCTTGATAATGCAAAGATGATAATAAGAGGTTTTACAGAATGGTAGAGGATATTTTCAATCCATGAGCCATTAAGTGGAAATGATTTACCATCATAGAAGAGAGAAGCTACAGTTATATCTATCTGAGGAAAGGTTACAAAGATAATAGAAGTAACTAAAAATAGAAGCCAGAAGTATAATTTTACATTTAAATATTTTTTATTCATAAATGCAATTATACCGCGTCTTTGATATATATATATATAGGAGAAGAATCAATTTTTAAAGTTTCATCTTTAATAAGTGTTCCATCACTTGAGTATACTTCAAAAAAATCTTCATTTTTTAAAGTACTTGGCTGGAGAGTCCAGTGTATTTGCAAAAGTTTGTTGTTAACTAGACATTGAAGTATATAGTAGTTTCTTTTAATATCAAGTCTTAAAAATTGAGCATTTTGTAATGTCTTTAACATAAATTTATATGTTTGAAATCCCAAACGCTTAGTAATCTTCTTTCTATTGTCAATTAGTCCATATCCTGGAGCTATAAGTTGATGCCAAGAAACAGAATCTACTTGTTGAGACGCAAAAGCTAAAAAATGGTATCTAAGCATAAAGTCAGAATATAATTTTTCACTTATACATTCATGCTCACTAGTAGGTGCATATGGTGCTGTCCCAGTAATAGGCCAATTTGTTTCAGTTATATAAAGCTCTTGTTTAGTCTTAGGACTAATCCAAATCATAGTGCTTAAATATGCAATTTTATCAGAAAGTGAAAATCCCATTTGTGTATTTTCTGGTGCGCCTCTTCTATCAACATAGAGTAAAGAGGCTATTCCATCATACTTATATTTGAAGAAATTAAATAGGGTATGTGCCGTAAAGTGGTATTCAAAATCAATAACTCCACTTCCAATAAGTTTGTTATTTTGAAATTCTATTTCTTTTAAATCATAAGCTGTTTTATAAAACTTATTATATTCATTAACACTAAAAAATCCCCACTTGGCTCTATTAATAGTTGAACCTATCTCATAAATATCTACAAGCCCATCAAGTGTTTTAAAAATAGCTCTCAAATCTTTTTTAAAAAGTTCTAAATCCTCTATATGCTCTCTGTCTTGAAGGATTTTAAGAATTACTTTTCTGTGTTTATTTTTTATTAAAAAGTTTTTTAATTCATCTAGCGTTTCTAACTCCCAAAGTTTTATTCTAAGAAGAATTTTTTTTATATTTAATTCTTCTAAGAGTTCAATGGTAAGCTCAGGTTCTCTTTGATAGTCAACACCCATAGAAAAAAAAGTTTCAGAATTTATTCTTTTTCTTTTTATAAATGGCATTGCTATAATTGATATAGGAAGAATTATAAGGGCTGTACAAAATGTTTTAATCAATGAGAATAACTCTTTTTTACGCATTTGTTTTTTGTACTGTTTGTCTTTAAGTTGTGCTGGTTGGTCGGAATACTTATCCCAGATAAAAGGTTTTTTCATAAGGTGGAGTATATCCTTATTCTATGAATAAAATATAAATGGATCTTTGATTTTTAGTAAATTAAATACTTGTAAGTAAAATGGCATCAACTTTAAGGTAAAATTTGTAAATTATTTTAATTTAGGAATTATTTTATGAAAATATCAGTTATTGGAACGGGTTATGTAGGTTTAGTAAGCGGAGTATGCTTCGCTCAGATGGGAAACTCTGTAACTTGTGTAGATATAGACGCTAAAAAAATAGAAGAATTAAAGCAAGGTGTCATCCCTATTTATGAGCCTGGCTTAGAAGATATGACCTTAGAAAATTACAAAAATAAAACTCTTGATTTTACAATTAACTCTCATGAAGCAATTAAAAACTCTAATATTGCTTTTATAGCAGTTGGCACTCCAATGGGTGAAGATGGAAGTGCAGATTTAAAATATGTCTTAGCTGTTGCAAAAACAATTGGTGAATCCATTGATGATTATATGGTAGTTGTAGATAAGTCAACTGTACCTGTTGGAACTGCTGATAAAGTTCAAGCTACTATACAAGCTGAGCTTGATCGCAGAGGAGTAGATATAGAGTTTGATGTTGTATCAAATCCAGAATTTTTAAAAGAGGGTGCGGCGGTAAAAGATTTCTTGCATCCTGACCGTGTTGTAATTGGGGCTGATAGCGAAAGAGCAATGGACGTAATGAGAGAGCTATATGCTCCATTTATGAAACACCATGATCGTTTTATTGCAATGGATATTAAAAGTGCAGAGATGACAAAATATGCTGCAAATGCAATGCTTGCAACTAAAATATCTTTTATGAATGAGATGAGTCAAATATGTGAAAGAGTTGGTGCTGATATTAATAAAGTAAGAAATGGTATCGGTAGTGATAGCCGTATTGGTTACAGTTTTATATATCCAGGTTGTGGATATGGTGGCAGTTGTTTTCCAAAAGATGTTCAAGCTCTTGCAAAAACAGCAAAAGATTTTGGATACAACCCTAGAATGTTAGATGCGGTTGAAGCTGTTAATCTTGATCAAAAATACGTAATGAGTAATAAGGTTATAACTAGATTTGGTGAAAATCTAGATGGAAAAACTTTTGGAATTTGGGGACTGAGTTTTAAACCTGAGACGGATGATATGAGAGAAGCAAGCTCAATTACAATTATTAATGAATTGACATCTAGAGGAGCTAAAGTTATTGCTTATGACCCTAAAGCTAGAAATGAAGCTGAAAATCACTATTTAAAAGGTAATGAGAATGTTTCTTATGTAGATAGCAAATATGAAGTACTAAAAGATGCAGATGCATTAATCCTTGTAACAGAGTGGCAAGAGTTTAGAGCGCCTGACTTTGATGAAATGAAAAAATTATTAAAAAATGCTATTTTCTTTGATGGTAGAAATCAATTTGATAAAGAAAAAATGACTGAATATGGGTTTGAATACTTTCAAATTGGTGTGAAATAAGAGTTGACTATTCTCATATGTCGCACAGATAAGCTAGGTGATTTTATAACTGCACTCCCTACAATGTATGTTCTTAAACATCATGATCCAAAAAACAGGATAATAGCTTGTGTGGCACCACTGAATAAAGCTCTAGCTGAGTCTTGTGATTTTATAGATGAGGTTATAGTTGATAGTGGAGAAAGTATTTGGGATTTCGCTTCAAGACTTCGTGCTTTAAATATTGATGCTTCGATAACTCTTTTCTCAAATACCCGTATATCTTTTGCCCAGTTTTTAGCAAGAATCCCAAAAAGAATTGCACCTGCAACAAAAATAGCACAGATCTTTTACACTCATAGAGTCAAGCAAAGACGTAGTGAAGTTAAAATGGCTGAGTTTGAGTATAATTTAGAACTAACTAAAACTCTATTTTCTAATATAAATTTTGGGTATGAAAAACCACTTTTAGCGTTTGAAGATGCAAAGGAAATATATAATGTTTTTTGCATCAATAATGACATAGAAAAAAAAGTTATAGCTTTTCATGTAGGTTTTGGTGGTTCATCAGATGCTAACTGGAACTTGGATGAGTATGAAGAACTTATACATACTGTTTTAACAGAAAATAAGTACCAAGTAGTATTAACATTTGGACCTGATGAAAAAGAACTTTATGAAGAGATGCAAACTAGATTTATGTATTATAATGTTGTCTTTTACTTTTCTCAAGAAAGTATACGTTATTTTGCTAAACTCATAAGTAATTTTAATCTTTTTGTGAGCACTTCAACTGGTACATATCATATTGCATCTCTTGTTGGAACTCCAACTATGACATTCTTTGCAGATACACTTTTTGCGAGTTCAAAAAGGTGGAAAAGTATTGGAGATGAAAAGATTCAAAGTAACTTTATGATCCCTTCTGAAAAAATTGCAAAAGAAGAACTTTTTAAAGAGATAAAAAAGATATTATTTTCCTTTTAATTTTCTCTTTAAATTAACTTTAGCTTCTAGAGATTTAGCTTCATTTATTACTATTTCTATTGCTTTTTTTTCATCTATTTTGGCAAGAGAAGCATACTCTTTTGCAATAGTATTTAAATCATTATCATCTTTTGCCCAGAACTTATTAAAATTTTTTAAACCATCAAGAGCCGTTATATTTTTAAATTCCATTCTATTAATATCAACTAAAGAAAATTTGTATAAGTTGTCTTCTTTTTTAGTTATTAATATATTCCCAAGAGAATAATCAACATGCCAAACACCTTTTTGGTGAATGTCATATGTAAATTTTACAAATTGTTTTAAAATTTCTGAAGGATTATCAACTTTATGATGAAAAACTTCACGAATAGTTATATCATAAGACTCATGCATAGATATAAAATAACTCTCACTCAATAAACCAGTACTATAGAACTCTATGATACCAATTGGCTCAGGAGTATTTACTTTTAACTGCATAAGTTTCATTGCATTTAAGTATGATTTTTTTGCTTTACCGTCACGAAATAATGAATAAGCAACTCTATTTACAACATGAGGAATTTTAAATGATTTAACTACACATTTGATTCCATTGAGTTCAATTATTTTGAGCTCATTTCTTGCTTTATGTATACTCCCATCTGAAGAGTTAAATATATCTTTAATATTTAACAAAGTGTCTTTGAAAGTACTGAATTTAGGATTTAAAATAAGTTTATGCGACAAAAGTGTTCTCTTTATATTGGATATGTTATTATACCATTTTATTAGATGAGGTGAGAATGAGAGTAGCAGTAGTAGTCAGAAGTTTGAAAGTAGGTGGTATGGAGCGTGTAGCTGTTAACTTGTCAGAAGCTTTTGCAGATGCCGGATATGAATCTCATCTTATATATTTTAAAGCTAAAAATAGAGTACTTACCCCCAAACAAAGCGTTCATTTCCATTATTTCAATCTTAGTAAACTACTAAATCTAACCATAATTGGTGCAATATTAGGTGTTTTTGCAAAACTATTAAGTGGAATATTTAGAGGCTCATTCTTCTTTTATAACGGATTATTACTAGCACCTATATTTAAATATAAATTAAATAAATTAGAAAAAGTACACGGAAAATTTGATCTTATTATTATGCGAGGACACGGTACATTTGAACTTATTTGGCCTATAAAAGATGAAAGAATTATTCAAATGGTTGAAAGTGTATTTATTAGACATGGTTCGATACTTGATAATTTTTATATAAAATGTGTTTATGATGGAAAAAATTTAGGCTGTGTCTCAAGTGGGGTTAAAGAAAAAGTCTTAGAAGTTCTAAGTAAAACTCGAGTAAGCGCTAACTCAGTAGAATTAATTCACAACCCAATAGATATCGAACTAATACGAGAAAAATCTAATGCTTATAAACCAGATATAAATAAACCATATATTATTAGTGTTGGAAGAATTACTCCAAATAAAAATATATCTTTTTTGTTAGAAAGCTATAAATATGCTAAAAATTATTTATCTTTAACAATGCCACTGGTAATAGTTGGTAATGGTCATGATATGAAAAATGTAAAGAGCAAGATTATTGAGCTAAACTTAGAAAAAAATGTAAAACTTTTAGGTATATTGGAAAACCCATATCCATGGATAAAAAATGCAGAAATATTAACTTCTACATCTAAAGCAGAAGGTTTTGGAATGGTTCTTATTGAAGCCTTATCTTGCAAAACCAAAGTTATAACAACTAAGTCAATAGGTGGTGTAAAAGATATTATGTTAGACGATTTAGAAAAATATATGATTGATTTCTCAGAAGAAAAGTTTGCTAATAAGATATGTGAGGTGATAGAGGAGAGTAAAGTTTTAGACTTCGATAAATATATAAATAGGTTTTCTTCTCAGTCAATTGTAAAAAGGTATGAAAAGTTATATTTAGATTAGTTTATCAATATTTTTATTTTCAACTACAAAAAACAATTCATTTGCTCTAATAGCTCTTTTATAATAATTTCTTTCTTTTGCAGTAAGCTTTCTTCTTATCATTCTACTTAAGTGCTTGTATGCTTTTTTTATGAACAAGAAAACTAAAGAATCCCTTAAATCATGAGAAGCTTCTAGTGCAAAAAATTTATCTATTTGAGTTTCTTTATCTAACCCAAAAGAGTATATAGAATCAAAGTAAAATTCTTTTATATTTGGTGGTATACTTATGCTTGAATGAATTTCGCCAATAGGGTAAGTTTCACTAAGCTCAAGGTGGTTTGTATATAAAAGTAGCTTACAAGAAACATCAGTCTCTTTTAACGCTTGTATTAGTATCTTTGTTGTATATTTATGGTCCGAGTGGCTATCTATTGTTGGGTGAGGTGTTATTATATTTTTTGGTTTTGTTTGTATTAAAATTTCTTTTAAATCATTTAAAATAGAAGCATAAGTAGACTCCACATACAGAGGGAGCTTTATATTTGAATGAGATACATTTCTAAAGGAATTCATATTTGTAAAGTTCTTTATGTGTGAGCAAACTTTTTTATTAGGTGTCTCAAACATTGATTTTAGAGAGCCACCAAAATAACCAAGTGTTATAGAATTTCTTATATCTACATTACCTAGAAATCCTATGCTAAGTGCGTCCATTGTTCTGAGTTGGGCTTTTTTTAAAGAGTTCTTCGTTCTATCATTACTATATAGACTACAATAATTGCATGCTCCATTTTCTCCAATAGTTGTTGTTACAATAGTTACATTTTTAGCTGTTTTGTAAAATCCAAAACTTGCAATTTCTGCATCATCAGCATGAGGAGCCAAAATGAGAGTTTTTTGGGATAAATCAATGCTATTTTTATAGCCAAATAAGGATAATCCTTTGTTCTTAATTTTTACATTATAAATATTTACTTTTAGTGTTTTGCTCTTTACATGGGAAATATTTAAATATCTAATTCCTTTTGCTCCGTACTCAAAGTAGTGCTTTATATCCTCAATTTCTATATACGGCTTAAAAATATAAGATAACAAATTTCTATAAATTTCTATTTTTAAAAAAAGAGAGTCATAATCTTCAATATCTTTACTTAAAGTTAAAGAATTATTTTTAATTTCTAACGTATCGATAATATTTCTATTTAAATTGTAAATATAATTATCTCTTTGGTTGTACTTGTACTTTTTCACTCTATAAGAAAGTAGAAAAAGGTAAAAAAATAAAAGTGTTAGCAATAAGTAAAAATAAATCATATAAACTCCAATAATTAAAGATAAAATTATATCGAAAGTTTACTGTGCTAAAATACTATTATGAAAATTACGGCAAATATTATAACACTTAATGAAGAGAAAAATATTGAAGCAGTCATTAAATCAGTTCAGGGAATTTGTGACGAAGTTTTAGTAATAGATTCTCTTAGTTCTGATAAGACTTGTGAAATAGCAGAATCTATGGGTGCTAAAGTCATTAGACAAAAATACCTTGGTGATGGTGGGCAAAAAGCTTTTGGAGCACCATTAGCTAAGCATAAATGGGTTTTAAGTATAGATGCTGATGAGAGACTAGATCTTAATGCGATAGAAGCTGTAAAAAATATTGATCTTGATTCAACGCCTTACGAAGCTTTCTCATTCGCACGAAAAACATTTGTTGGTAAAAGTTTTATAAAGCTTTGGTACCCTGACCGTGTAACTAGACTTTATAATCGAGATGCTTGTGGATACTCTACAGTTGGTGGACATGCAAAAGTAGAAAGTACTAATATAAAATCATTAAAAGCGGATATGCTTCATTACTCTTATGAAGATTACTCACATATGATAAAAACTACTCATAAGTTTATAACTCGTGGAGCAAAAATATCTTATGAAGAAGGTAAAAGAGCCTCAGCTTTAGACCCATTTATACATGGAGTTGGAGCTTTATTTAAAGCACTCATTTTAAAAGGTGGAGCTTTTCATGGCATTAACGGCTGGAATGTAGCAATTATTTCTGCTTTTAGCTCTTATATGAAATATGCTTTAATTTTAGAAATGCAAGAAAATAATTTAAGACTAGGAAAATAAATGAAGAAAATATGTATTATCGGGTTGGGATATGTTGGACTTCCCTTAGCTCATGCTTTCGCAAATAATAAGTATGATGTTGTGGGTTTTGATATTGATGAAAGTAGAATAAAAGAATTAAATAATGGTTTTGATAGAACTTTAGAGTTAGATGAACTACAGCTCCAACGTGTAACAAATAATATAAAATATACTACAGATATAAATAATATCAAAGATTCAAATATATATATAATTACTGTTCCTACTCCAATTGATAAGGATAACCATCCAGACTTAACTCCTTTAATTAAATCTTCTCAGCTTGTTGGAAATGTACTTTCAAAAAATGATATTGCAATATATGAATCTACAGTTTATCCTGGCGTTACTGAAGATGTATGTGTTCCGGAACTTGAAAAAGCAAGTAAACTGAAATTTAATAAAGACTTTTTTTGTGGTTATTCTCCTGAAAGAATTAATCCTGGTGATAAAGAACATACTGTTACTAAAATATTGAAAGTAACTAGTGGAAGTACACCTGAAATAGCGAAAAAGGTGGATGATCTTTATAAATCAGTAATAACTGCTGGCACATTTTTAGCTTCTTCTATTAAAGTCGCTGAGGCTAGTAAAGTAATTGAAAATACACAAAGAGATGTAAATATTGCATTAATTAATGAACTTGCAATGATCTTTAATACAATGGAAATAAATACTAAAGAAGTTATAGAAGCCGCAGCTACTAAATGGAACTTTATAAAATTAACTCCAGGTTTAGTTGGTGGGCATTGTATAGGTGTTGATCCTTATTATTTAACTTATAAAGCGCAAGAGTTAGGATATAAACCAAATCTTATTCTTGGGGCAAGACAAATTAACAATTCTATGGGAAAATTTGTTGCAGATAAAACTATTAAGTTAATGATAAAAAAAGGAATTAACATAAGCCAATCTAAAGTTTTAATACTAGGATTAGCATTCAAAGAAAATTGTCCTGATGTAAGAAATACAAAAGTAATAGACATTATAAAAGAAATGAGTGAATTTGGCTGTAAGGTAGATGTAGCAGACTATTGGGTTGATAAAGATGTTGTAATGAAAGAATACTCAATTGCAATAAAAGAAGATTATTATTTTGATGATTATGAGGCTATAATATTAGCTGTAGCTCATGATGAGTATAAATCTCTTGATATTAATAATGATAAAAAAGTCATATATGATATAAAATCAGTATTAAAAAATGCAGATGCAACTTTATAATAAAGATAAAAAATAAGAATATAGTAATATGAAATTTAAAGTAGTGGAAAATAATGAGTAAAATAACTATTATAGAACTTTGTATGTCTCCTGACTTGGGAGGTTTAGAACTTTATATGGTAAGAGCTGCAAAAGCTTTATCTGATGACCTAAATGTTCTCAGT
>NZ_JADGFC010000010.1:0-29465 GCF_016744025.1 Sulfurimonas sp. | reverse complement strand
TATAAATGAAAACTCAAAGCTAGAAAAATATTATAATGAAAATGATAAATATATAAAAATTAATAAATCATCTAATCTTTTTATGTTTAATGCAGCAAAAAAACTTGCGAATATTATAGATAAAGAAAATGTAGAAGTTATTCATATACATTGGACTAAAGATATTCCGTTTGTTGTATTGGCTAAAATACTTTCAAAGAAAAAACCAAAAATTGTTCAAACTAGAAATATGACAATGACTAGATTTAAAGATGACTTTTATCACAGACTAATGTATAAAAACATGGATTTACTTTTGCCAGTTACCTATCAGGTAAAAAATCAATTAAAAAAATTTATACCTGAAGATATATGCCCAAAAATTGAAGTTTTATATATGGGTTCGGATAAATCTAAAATGCTTAATATTGATGAAGTGTATAAATTAAAAGAAGAACTTGCTTTTGATAATAAGAGTTTTAATCTTGGAATGGTAGGTCGTATAAATGAAGCAAAAGGGCAACATCTACTAATAAAAGCAGTTGATATTTTAGCTCAACAAGGGATGAGTGTTAATGCTTATTTTGTTGGACATGCTATGGAAAAATCATATCTTGATATATTAAATCAAGACTTAAAAAATAGAGGTTTGGAAAATAGAATCCACTTTTTAGGCTTTATGAAGAACCCGCATCATTTTTACCAAGTGTGTGATGCTATTGTTCTTGCATCTAAGAGAGAAACTTTTGGATTAGTTTTAATAGAAGCAATGCAAGTAGGAACAGCTGTTATAGGAGCAAATAGTGGCGGAGTTCTTGAGATAGTAGATGATGAAAAAACAGGTTTACTATTCGAAAGTGAAAATTGTGAAAGCTTGGCTTCTTCAATTGAAAAATTGATTAACAATAAAGAATTAACATTAAGTATAGCAAAAAGAGGACAAGATAAGTGTAAAGAGAAATTTTCAAATGAATTGCAGTTTGAAAAATTAAAAATTATTTTAAAAGAGCTAGTGTGAAAGTTAGTATAATAATAGCGGTATATAAAGATATAGAATCCTTAGATTTAATAATAAGAGCATTGAAAAAACAGACGTATAAAAATTTTGAAGTTATAGTAGCTGAAGACAATAACTCTATTGAAATGGAAACATATATCAAATCTGTAAAAGACTTGGATGTTAAACATACATTTCAAGAAGATAATGGTGTTAGAAAATCAAGATCACAAAATAATGGAATTTTAAAAGCAAGTGGTGAATACTTAATATTCTTAGATGGTGATATTATTCCATACTCCAGCTTTGTTCAAGGACATATTGATTTAGCTCAAAAAGATAGAGTTTTAGCCGGAAGAAGAGTAAATTTAAATGCAAAACTTACAAAAAAACTTAGAACCAAAGAACTTTCATCGTATATATTGGAGAAATTCTATTTTATATTCGGATTTGGTTTGATGTTTGATAAAAATGCCAGATTTGAACAGGGAGTGCATATAGATGCAAGCTCTTTTATTTACAAAAATATTATGGCCAAAAGAAAAAGAAATACAAGCTTAATTGGTTGTAATTTCTCTTGTTATAAAGAAGCTATGCTAGCCATAAATGGTTTTGATGAAAGTTATGGAGAATCTTCATTACCTGATGATATGGATTTGGATTGGAGGTTTCGTGCATTTGGGCTTAATCTTTATTCTTGTAAAAATGTGGCAAATACATTTCATTTATATCATAAAAAACAAGACAATCCTACTTCAGAAGAAGAATGGGATAAGTTTAAAAAAAATAAAAAAAATAAAAAGTATATTTGTGACGAAGGTTTAAGTCAACATTGTATTTAGTTATTTATACTGTTTTTTTTAAAAAACTTTGTTATATGGAATGTATAAAAACTGGCAAAAATAATATTATGAGTAGATACACCTATTATTCTACTGTTGAATGTTTCAAAGTTATTAATAATTAGCCAGTATGTTAAAAAAGATATTGAGGTCAATAAATAATATTGTTTATTATTATCTGATAAATCGGAATCCTTAATACTTAAAATAATAAAATAATACATAGCAAAAATTAAAAGTAGTCCAATAAATCCATATGCTACTAATGTTTCAATAAAGAAATTATGTAGATGCCCATATTCTTTTTTTAATTCTTTACTAAATCTTTTTGATTGTTGTATTACCTCTGAAATTGCTTCCGAGTCCAAACCAATTATAGGGTGTTTTAAAATCCAGTCTTTAGCATCAAGCCAAGAGTTGATTCTTATACCAACACTTGACATTTCTATATCTTTTTTTTCTATAAAAATTGATTCTACGACATCTTGTTCTGACATAATTCTATATTGCATTATTTCAGTATTCCCCAATACAATAAGCAAAGTACTAATAGATAAAAAATTTATTATTAGTACTTTGAAGTTAATTTTTTTGTTAATCCAAATATGTGAGATGGCATATGCTATATAAGCACTAATCAAACCGAGCCATACTTGTCGTGACTGAGTTATAAGAACTATATAGGTAAAGAATATGATTAATAATAAAATAGCAAATAGAAGTGCTGCTTTTGATTTTTTACCAAAAATAGATGATTTTATTGTTAAGTAAAAAAATGACAGGGACATTAATAAACTAGTACCAGCAAGCATAGAATCAAACTGTGAGTTTTTAATCAAAAATCCAATTCTTTGTTGATTCAATACAAGTTCAATAATAGACATAAAATTTATATTTGTAGCAATAGCGAATAAAAAACCAAAAATAAAAAATAACCAAAGTAGAATTGTATTTTTAATATTGGCTTTTAGCCAGTAAGCTATAAAGAAAAATACAAACAACTTTGCAAGCCTATCTAATTTTGGTGTTTTGTCTGCAATTTCCGGTATATATATATGACTGTTTATCCAACTTAAAACTTGTGCAATTAAAATCATAATCAGTATTATTATAATTGGATTTTTGAATATTATATCTTTATGAATCGCAAATATAGGAAGACTACCAATTAAAAATAAAGCTAAAAAAATATCTCCAACACGACTATACTTGATATTAAAAAATGCATAGCAAAAGATGCAAAAAAGCATAAAGTATGAATAGTATCTATTTTCTAAAATATTTTTTAGTATTATCATTTATCTCTTTCTTTATTTTAATTTTTATAATATAACATTGTAAAGTTTTTGTTATTATTTTTCTTTATGGCTTATAAATATAGGTTTAGGCTACTTTAACAGATCAACATATTCCATGATCTCACGCTCTGATGAAAAAATAACTTTAGCTTTTTTAATATTTTTATAAGCTTGTTCTTTTTCTTCTTCTAAATTTTTAGCTATATACAGAAGTTCATCTTTAAGAGCTTCTTGATTTGCATCTTCAACTAAGTGAATATGAAAGCCCATATCTTTAAAGTTACTTATTGCTGTATTGTCAAAGGATAATATGATTATACCATGTGAAATGGCCTCCATCATGACATTTCCAAAACCTTCACCTTTGGTGGGAAATATAAATATGTCATGTTTTGGATATTCATCGTATATGACATTGGTAAAACCACAAAGATTAAATGATTCTTTATATGAAAGAGAATTTAAGAAAAATTTAAATTTTCTTTCATACTTATCTGACATGCCACCATTACTGTCAAGAGTAAAGCTAATATTATGTTGTTCTAAAATTTGACAAGCTTGAAGAGCTTCTTTTAAACCTTTTCCTTGAGTTATTCTACCTACATGAAGTAATTTAAGATTATCATTATTAGTCTTTTGTTTTTTAGAAATTGGTTTTGGCATGGATGGGTATATTGTTACTAATTTTGTTTCTTTAGTTAAGGGAACGATTTTTTTTACATTTTTTGAAAGATGTTTAGATATAGCGACATGATAATTTACATCCGAATAAATTAATCTATGAAACCAATCTTTTTTAGGCGTTGATTTTGTTGTTCCATGTCTTATAATCAAGTTGATATCAAGTCCTAAAAAAGAAAAATATAAAGATTTTAACTCTGAAGCACCGACAAAAATAACATTTTTAATATCATGGTCTTTTATTATTTTTCTTGTACCAAATATAATAGAGAAGCTAAGTGTAGATTTAAAAGTGATTGTTTTAAAATTTAAATTTTTATAATCTTCATTTTTCAAACATTGTTCATGCATAAATTTATTTTTTTGAATGATTAGTGTTATATTTAATTGTTTAGATAATATGAGTGCTAGTTTTAATGCTGCTAATTCCATACCACCTTTATTAGGAGACAAACATATGACAGCTGTTGATTTTTTCATGAAAAAGTCGTTCCTTTTAAGGGGATATATTTAACTGATTATATCTAAATAATTATTTGAATATAATCAATCTACAATGGTTTAGTAAAAAGCTTAGGATGTATTGAAAATTCTTTATTACTACTCAGTTTATATATGGGGGAGTAATTGCATTATGTGGTATTCTCAAAATTTAGTGAAGAAAATAAATCATATTATTAGGAAGCTTAAACTTCTTAGTTAATCTTTTTCATATTTATGTAAATACCATTCAATAGTTTTAATAATTCCACTGTCAAAGTTCTCATTTGCTTTCCAACCAAGTTGTGTTTCAAGTTTTGTTGCATCTATAGCATATCTTCTATCATGTCCAGCTCTGTCCTCTACAAAAGTTATAAGTTCTTTATAGCTAGAGTCTTTTGGAACCTTTTCATCTAAAATTGTACAGATAGCATCTACAATTTGAAGGTTTGTCCTCTCATTCCTTCCACCAATATTATAAACATTGGCTTCTTTTCCTGCGTGATAAACTAAATCTATACCTTTACAGTGGTCCAGCACATATAACCAGTCTCGTATATTTTTTCCATCTCCATATATTGGTATATTTTCACCAGAGAGAGCTTTTCTAATAATAGTTGGAATTAACTTTTCATCATGCTGTTTTGGTCCATAGTTGTTTGAACAATTTGTAATAACAGTGTTTAATCCATAAGTTTCTTGGTAACTTCTAACAATCATGTCTGAACTAGCTTTAGAAGCAGAATAAGGTGAGTTTGGAGAGTAAGGTGTCTCTTCTGTAAAAAGATCAGTTTCGTTTAGTGTTCCGTATACTTCATCTGTGCTAATATGATGAAATCTAGACTCTTTATACTTTTCTTTGTAATGAAACGAAGAATCCATCCAATAGTTTTTAGCAACATCAATAAGGGTATAAGTTCCATTTACATTTGTTTCTATAAATATTCCCGGATTTATAATTGAGTTATCAACATGAGATTCTGCCGCAAAGTGTATTACTCCATTAATGTCATATTCTTGAAATATAAACTCAACTAAATCTCTATTACAGATATTACCTTTTATAAATTTGTATTTAGGATTATTATCACACCCTTTTAGGTTTGCTAAGTTACCTGCATAAGTAAGTAAGTCAAGGTTTATAATATTATATTCTGGATATTTTTCTAAAAAGTAAGGGACAAAGTTACTCCCTATAAACCCAGCACATCCAGTTACTAAAATATTTTTCATTTTCTTTCTCCTAAAACTTTTAGACATTCATCTAAGCTGTCTTTCCAAAATGGAATTTCTATATTGAATTTTTGTTTTATTTTTGTTTTATTTAAAAAACTATAGTGCGGCCTACTAGCTGGGGTAGGATAGTCTTTTATCATTATTGGATTAATACTACACCCCTTTTTAGCCATTTTCATAATCTCTTTGGCAAAATCATACCAAGATAAAACACCCTCATTGGAATAGTGATAAATTTCTGCATTTAAATTATTGATTTGTGGAATGATTTCTAAAATAGTTTTAGCTAAATCTCTAGCATATGTTGGAGTTCCGATTTGGTCAAAAATAACACCTAATTCATCTCTTTCATTTCCTAAACGAAGCATTGTCTTTACAAAGTTTGATCCAAAAGATGAATAGACCCATGAGGTTCGTATTATTATAGAGTTAGATGGATTTGTTTTTTGCATAGCAAGCTCACCAGCAAGTTTAGTTGAACCGTAAACATTACTAGGGTCTCTATTATCAGTTTCTATATATGGTTTATAGTTTTTTCCGTCAAATACATAATCACTTGATATATGAATAAGTTTTATATTCTGTTCTTTTGAGATTGTTGCCAAATTCTTAACAGCTTCATTGTTGATATTATTTGCTAACTCTTTTTGAGATTGTGCTTTATCAACTTCTGTATATGCTGCACAATTAATGATTACAAAAATTTTGTTTATTTTTATAAAATTTAGGATCTTTTGTTTATTTGTAATATCAAGGTAATCTCTATTAGTAAAGAAAAATTTATAAGAATATTTAGATGAAATTTCTTTAAGTTCACTTCCTAGTTGACCATTACTTCCAGTTACTAAGATGTTAATCATAATAGTTTACACCATAATCAAATAAATCATCTGTTTGATCTAATTTTGGTTGTATTTTGTCTTTGTCTGATAGATTAAGCTCATCTCTTTTTATAATCCAATCAATGGCTAAACTCTCATCATCAAAAGCGATACCTCTATCATTCTCAGGTGAGTAATAGTTGTCAACTTTATATGCAAATATAGTGTCGTCTTCTAAAACTACAAAACCGTGAGCAAACCCACGAGGAACTAAAAGTTGTTTTTTATTTTTTGCGCTTAACTCTACTGCTACATGTTGACCAAATGTGGGACTGTTTTTTCTTATGTCAACTGCCACATCTAAAACTTTCCCTTGAATTACGCGAACAAGTTTAGTCTGAGCAGAATTACCTAATTGATAGTGAAGAGCACGTATAACACCTCGAGAGCTTTTTGATTCATTGTCTTGGCAAAAGTTTATTTTAAAACCTAAAAACTCTTCAAGTTTATCTTGGCGAAATGTTTCAAGAAAATAACCACGGGAATCTCCGTGGACTACAGGTTCAAAAATAACTATGTCTGGTATCTCTGTTCTTGTAAACTTCATCGTTTTATATTACCTTCTTGGGCCCTTCTTATGAGGTATTGACCATATTGGTTTTTTTTTAATGGTTCTGCTAGTTTAAGAAGTTTTTCCTTTGATATATAACCCATCTCGTAAGCTATTTCCTCTAAGCAGGCGACTTTAAGAGATTGACGATTTTCAATTGTTTGAATAAACTGAGAAGCTTCGAGTAAACTTTCATGAGTCCCAGTATCTAACCAAGCATAACCTCTACCCATTAGTTCTACTTTAAGTCTTTCTTCATTTAGATAGTCTTGATTAAGAGTAGTTATTTCTAACTCACCTCTCTCACTTGGCTTAACATCTTTAGCTTTTTTTACTACATCATTAGGGTAAAAGTATAAACCAATAACTGCGTAGTTAGATTTAGGATTAGTTGGTTTTTCTTCTACGCTTGTCACATCACCGTTTTCATTGAACTCTGCAACACCATAGCGCTCAGGATCTTTTACATAATATCCAAAGACGGTTGCTTTATTCTCTGACTCAGCATTTTTAACACTTTGCGCTAATAAGTCAGTTAATCCTTGACCATAAAAAATATTATCACCTAAGACTAAACAGACATCATCATTACCTATAAACTCTTCTCCTAAGATAAAGGCTTGTGCAAGCCCATCAGGAGAGGGTTGTTCGACATAGTCAAACTTCATACCAATATCAGAGCCATCACCTAAAAGATCTTTAAACCTTGGTAAATCATGAGGAGTTGAAATTATAAGGACTTCTTTTATCCCCGCTAGCATTAATACTGAAAGAGGGTAATAAATCATCGGTTTATCATATATTGGAACCAGTTGCTTACTTACACCTTTAGTAATTGGGTATAGTCTTGTCCCACTTCCACCTGCTAAAATAATACCTTTCATTTATTCCCTTTAAAGTTTATTGCCAATTGTTGGCTCTTGCTTTTTCTATATACTCTTTAATAGTTCTTGTAGGTTTCCAACCGAGAGCTTCTGTCTTAGAAATCATAACATCTGCTGTCATTCTATTACCTTTTCTCTCTGGTAGCATTTGAATCTCACCATCATACATCTCAGCAATTTCTTTAATACTATATGCCTCGGGACTCCCTATTCCAAACTCATCACCATAACCATTTTCACCAACTAGAACTAAACCATCTATGATGTCATCAATGTGAGTGAAGTTTCTTTTTTGAGAGCCTGGGCTGACAATAGTCAGTGCTTCATTATTTTTCATTTTTTCTTTAAAAAGTGCTATTAAAGTTGCATATTTTCCAGTTTGAATCTCTCTATTTCCATATACATTGTAAAAATAAGTAATCGCATATGGAACATTGAACCAAGCTCCATAATTTTGTACAAGCTCTGTATTTGAAGCTTTGGTCCATGCGTAAGGAGAAGCACTTCTTCCAAGCCCTCCATCACCAAACTTTGTACTACTACCTGCATAAAGTATTTTACATCCTGCTTTACGAACGAACTCTAAAACAGCGAATATACCGTCTTTATTAAATTTCCATACTTGTTCAATATCATCAAAACTTTGTTCTACTCTTGAATACTCTCCAAGATGATATACCATGTCTGGCGTAAACGTAATAAGATTTGCAATATCAACAGTTGAACCTTCTATATAAGTAACATTAGGAAGATGATTTTTTTTTGATCCAGTGAAGTAATTATCCAAACTATATATATCATTGTTCTTATCTTCTGCCAAACGTTCGCAAAGATTACTACCTACAAATCCTGCGCCACCTGTCACTAAAATACGTTTTTTCATTATTCGCCTTAAGTAAAAGTATAGTATTTTACTAAAAAGATGATTAAAACTGTATAATTACAAATGCAAAAATATCAACATTTCAATTTTTTAATCAATTTACTCTATTCTGTTTTGAAACTTTCCATAATAGTTCTTCTTTTAATGTTTTCTTCAAGACTTTATTTATTTTTAAACTATGGAACAATGAGTAATTATTCTTATTCAGAATTATTTGATGCTTTTTTCCTTGGTTTTAGATTAGATGCTAGCATGGTAGCTTATATTAATGCCTTAGGTGTGTTACTTATGTTTATCATATGGTTTTTAAGAATAAGTTTTATTCAAAAATATTTATATTCTTTTTATAGACTATATTTCATCTTATTTCTGAGTGTACTAGCAGGTTTTACATTTACAGATTTAACATACTTTTCTTTTTTTGGTGAACATTCTACTCTAATGATTTTTGGTGTATTTGATGATGACACTGAAGCTCTAATCCGCACAGCAATAAGCAACTATAACGTTGCTCTTATTTCTTTGTTGCTTGTTGTTTTTTTTACCTTTTTATATTTTATAATTTTTAAAATTTTAAAAGTCAATAAAAAAATTGAATTAGAGATAAGTTGGTTGAAACAACTATCTGTTTTCTTATTTATTATAATTGGTGTAGCTCTTATTGGAAGAGGTTCTGTTGGGATTTTCCCACTGGCATATAGCATATCTGATGTTAGTCAAGACCCTCTTGTTAACAAATTACCACAAACTCCAGGTTTTGCAATCTTAGATTCATATACTCAATATTCTAAAAGTAAATCAGGAAACTATAATCTTATAAAAACTGTTGGTTATAAAGGCAAAATGCCAGAAGCTTTTGAGACTTACAAACATACTACAGATATAGACAGAACGAATCTTTTAAATAATTTAGTTCAAAAAACTTCTAAAAATGAAAAACTAAAAGGTAGACTTCCTCATGTTGTAGTTGTTATGGTTGAGAGTTTTGGAATGCCATTGCTAGATTACCAAAGTGATAGCTTCAACATTATGGGAAGACTTAAAAAACACTTTGAAGAAGACATTTTATTTACATCTTTTATATCAACTTCTAATGGAACAATAGTCTCACTTGAACCTACACTTTTAAATATTACTGCACGACCAAAATCAACATCATTTGCACAAAGTTCATATTTAAACACTCACTTTAAACAAGCAAGTGCAAGAGTATATAAAGACGCCGGATATGAGACAAGTTTTGTTTATGGTGGAGATCTGTTTTGGAGAAATGTGGGTAGTTTTATGTCTAGACAAGGATTTGATAATACTAGAGGTAAAGGTGCAATTGCAAAGTCTTTAAATAAAAATATTAATTCGATTTCTCATGATTGGGGTGTTTTTGATGAATATCTTTATAAGTATGTATATCAAAAGTTAGAAAATGCCACTTCACCACAGTTTATTTTTGTACTTACTACTAATAATCATCCTCCTTATACTATTCCTAAAGATTACAAATCAACTAGATTAGAAGTTTCTAAAGATTTAAAAGATCATATAACAGGCGATATAGATCTTGTGAAAAGAAGATTCAAAGATTATGCATATGCGGTTGATAGTTTAGGTGGTTTTTTAGATGAAGTTAAGGCCTCATCACTAGCTCAAAATAGTGTTATAGCCGTTACTGCTGATAATAATACAGTAGAAGGAGTGATGAGATATGACAATCATCTAACTCAAATAAAACGAATTCCTTTTTATATCTATATCCCTGATTCATTAAAACCAAAAGAACAAATTGACACAACTATTGCGTCTTCACATAAAGATATATTTCCTACTTTGTATAATTTAACACTTTATGATAAGAGTTATACAGCAATAGGAACTAATTTACTAGATAATAATATTCTGCACTGTGGTTTTAATGATGCAGGTGTTATAATGGCAAAAAATGGCGCTTTTAAAGATTCTAAAGCGACAACTGATATTGAAAAACAATGTCAAGAGTATTATAAAGCTTCATTGGCTGTAACCGAATACCTAATCAAATCACATAAAAAATAGGATAGTTTTTGAAAAAAGTTTTAAAATGTTTTTGGCCATATATAAAAGAATATAAATTACAATATCTTTTAGTTTTATTTGGAATTATATTAACTGTAGCAGCAACTACAGCTACTGCTCATATTATGAAACCATTGATGGATGATATGTTTATATCACGAAAAAAAGAGATGCTATATTTTATCCCGATTGCTTTAATAGGTATATATCTTGTAAAAGCAATTGGTCGTTACATACAGTCGGTATATATGAATTATATTGGACAACATATCATGTCAAGGTTCAGAGAAATATTGCTTTCAAAAATAATAAGTTTAGATATGAGTTTCTTATATAAAAATAGAAGTGGTGAACTTATCTCTAGAGTAGTAAATGATATAGGTCGTATAGAGTACTTTGTGTCAAATATGCTTCCAGAATTATTTCGTGAAAGTATTACAATAGTTGCACTTTTAGGATATGTTATATATTTAAATCCAATGTTGGCTTTTTATTCTCTAATCCTTGTTCCTGTAGTTATTTATCCACTTATTTTAATAGCAAGAAAATTAAAAAAATACTCACATCGTTCACAAGAAAAAAGTGCTGATGTAGTTACTCGTTTAACAGAAGTCTTTAATAATAGTGAAATTATAAAAGCGAATGCAACACAAAATCATGAGATGGATAGATTTAGTGTAGAAAACTGGAAGTTTTTTAAAATAAATATGAAATCAGTTTATGTTGGTGAAATAGTTTCTCCTATGATGGAAATCATAGGTGCTGCAGGACTTGCAATGGTTATCTTTGTAGGTGGTAAAGAAGTATACGATAATAATATGACAGTAGGTGAGTTTACAGCATTTTTAACTGCTGTCGGACTAGTTTTTCAACCTATCCGTCGTATTAGTTCAATCTATCGAAGAATACAAGACGCTGTAGCTGCCAGTGAGAGAGTTTTTGAAATTTTGGATACAGACAATCAAATCATAGACGGTCCAGAACTTTTAACAAATGATATTAAAGAAATAAAATTTAAAAATGTAGTCTTGAAATATGATGACACATGTGCATTAAATGATGTAAGTATAGATATTAAACAAGGCGAAAATATTGCTCTTGTTGGTGATAGTGGTGGTGGAAAATCTACATTTATCAATATGTTGCTTCGTTTTTATGATCCAAATAGTGGAGAGATTTTAGTAAACGGTAAAGATATAAAAAACTATTCTCAGGATTCTTTAAAGCACCACATTTCACTTGTAAGTCAGAGAATATATATATTTCAAGATTCATTAGCAGCAAATGTTGCTTATGGTCAAAAAATAGATGTAAAAAGAGTAGAAGAATCACTTAAGTTAGCAGATGCTTCTCTGTTTGTTTCATCACTTGACAATGGAATAGATACCATGATGGAAGAATTTGGAGCTAACCTTTCCGGAGGCCAGAGACAAAGAGTTGCTATTGCAAGAGCAATATATAAACACTCTTCACTTTTGCTATTTGATGAAGCTACCTCTGCACTTGACAATGAAAGTGAAAAAAGAATTCAGCTTGCTTTAGACGAGTACACAAAAGATAAGATTACTATTACAATAGCGCATAGATTAAGCACGATTGAACATGCTGATAAGATTTTAGTTGTTCAAAAAGGTAAAATAGTCGCATCTGGAAACCATGCTGAACTTTTAGAGAACTCAGAAGTTTATCAAAGATTAGCTGGAGAGTTTGATAAATAAATTAATAGGTTTATTAGTATTTTTTAGAGATAATCGCGGTAATTAAACTATAAATGGATTTTTTATGCTGGATTACTCAAAATTTTTAAAATACTCTAAACCAGGTCCTCGTTATACAAGTTACCCCACTGCACTAGAATTTAGTGATTCTTATGGATACGATGAATATATTCAGAAAATGCAAGCTCAAGACTCTTCACGCCCAATAAGTCTTTACTTTCACCTTCCTTTTTGTAGAAATGCATGTTACTTCTGTGGTTGTAATGTTGTATTTACTTCTAAAGAAGACAAGATGCTTCGCTATATGGATTATCTAAAAAGAGAGTTAAGCATTCTTTCTAAGCATTTAGATTGTAATCGTGAAGTTCTTCAGATGCACTTTGGTGGTGGAACTCCAACATTCTTCAGTGCTCCACAACTTAAAGAAATAATCGCAGAGATTAAATCATACTTTCCAAACTTTCGCGCAGATGCAGAGATTAGCTGTGAGATAGATCCACGTCATATAGATGAAGATCAGATGCGTGTAATGAGTGAAGCTGGATTTAACCGTGTGAGTTTTGGTCTTCAGGATTTTAACGAAAAAGTTCAAGCTGCTGTACATAGAATTCAACCATATGCTATTTCAAAAGATGCAATGGATTTGGCTAGAAAATATAATATGATCTCAGTAAATGTAGATTTGATTTATGGACTTCCATATCAAACACTAGAAACATTTAAAGAAACACTTGCACTTTCTCTTACTCTTAATCCTGACAGATTTGCTGTATTTAATTATGCTCATGTCCCTTGGCTTAAGAAGACTATGAGAAAGATAGATGAGACAACTCTTCCTCTTCCTGATGAAAAACTTCAAATCATGCAATACACTATAGATTTCTTAACTTCTCATGGTTATAGAATGATTGGTATGGATCACTTCGCAAAACCTGAAGATGATCTATTTAAAGCTATTGATAAAGGTGAATTGCATAGAAACTTCCAAGGTTACACTACAAAAGGTGGAGCTGACTTAATTGGAGTAGGGCTTACTTCTATCGGTGAAGGAGTAGACTCATATAACCAAAACTTTAAAGTAATGGGTGATTATGAAGAAGCTATAGATGCAGGCAAACTTCCATTTGAGAGAGGTATTGTTCTCAATGAAGATGATCAGATTAGACAATATGTAATAATGGAATTAATGAGTAACTTTAAACTTGACATTAGAAGATTTGAGAAACTTTTCAATATAGAATTTAAAACATATTTTGCAGATGCAATCGAAGCACTTAAACCTTTTGCAGATGATGATCTCTTAACAATGGATGAAGAGCATATTGAGTGTAGCCATACTGGAACTCTTCTTATTCGTAATATAGCAATGCCTTTTGATGCATATATGAAAAAACATGCAGCAAATTCTAAGACATTTTCAAAAACGGTATAAAAATGAGCAAAACGCCTCAAGATATTTTTGATTATGCCAATATCACTGATGATTGTATAAAGTGTGGAAAGTGTATCCCTATTTGTACAATACATAATGTAAATGCCGATGAGGTTACTTCTCCTCGTGGTTTTTTAGACCTTCTTGGGGCATATCAAAGAGGAAAATTAGACTTAGATGAAAATGTAAAAGATATATTTGAGAGCTGTTTTTTATGTACAAACTGTGTGGATGTTTGTCCAAAATCACTTCCTACGGATATGGTAATAGAACAAGTTCGCTCAGACATAGCACAAAAGTTTGGAATAGCTTGGTATAAAAAAGCTTTTTTCCTACTGCTTCGTCATCGTTGGATAAATGATTTAGCTTTTAAACTCGGTTGGGTATTTCAAACCTGTGGTTTTAAAATAAAAGCAGATATAGACTCGATGAACTCTAGATTTTCTATTCCAATGTTAAAAGCTGACAGACTTCTGCCTAGTCTTAAAAAAACATCTTTTTTAAATTCACATCCTGAGAATATCTCAAATGGTGGCAAAAGAAAAGTTGCTATTTTTATAGGATGTCTTGGTAACTACAACTATAAAGATGTAGGAGAAGGCCTTTTAGAAATATTAACTCATTTAGAAATAGATGCTTTCCTTGCCAAAGATCAAAAGTGTTGTTCTGCTCCTGCATATTTTACAGGTGACTTTAATACTGTTGATTATAATGCAAAGTTTAATATTGAGTACTTTGAGAGTTTTGGTAGTGATGTAGAAGCTATTATAGTTCCAGAAGCTACATGTTCTGCAATGCTTAAGATTGACTATGAACACTATTTTCATGACCAACCAGAATGGAAAGCAAGAGCGGTTGCTATTAAAGACAAAATCTTTATGGCAACTGAGTGGCTTCAGCATCATACGCATCTAGAAGAATTACTAAAGACAAAGAAAAAAGATACAAAGATTGTAACATATCACGATCCTTGCCATGCTAGAAAGATGCAAGGTATTCATGCTGAACCTAGAAATCTAATTAGTAAAAATTATAATATTGTAGAGATGAGTGATCCTAATGTTTGTTGTGGATTTGGTGGTGTGACTATGCAGAGTGAAAAGTATCATTTCGCAAAAGCTGCTGGTGTTCCAAAAGCTGCAATGATTAGAAAAACTAAAGCTGATGTTGTTAGTGCTGAGTGTAGTGCTTGTAGAATGCAAATAAATGCTTCTATGAGTTATGCAGAGGTTGAGACAGTATTTAAAAACCCAATAGAGCTTATAGCTGAGGCATTGAGAAAATAGATGACAGCTTGGAATCATATATACGATACATTTGACCCTGTAGCTTTTAATATAATTTCTTTCCCTGTTCATTGGTATGGAATTATGTATGTCTTAGCTCTTGTAAGTGCTTTATATATTGCTAAGTACTTTATAAAAAGAGATAACTTAGATTTTACAAATAAAGAGATGGATAATTATTTTATCTATGTAGAGATAGGTGTTATTTTAGGTGCAAGATTAGGTTATGTACTATTTTACGATACCGAGACTCTATACTATTTATCTCATCCATGGCAGATATTTAACCCATTTCAAAATGGTGAGTTTGTCGGCATTAGAGGAATGAGTTATCACGGAGCTATTTTTGGCTTTTTGATAAGTACTTATATATACTCTAAAAAACATAAAGTTGCTTTTGGAAACATTATGGACCTTGTTGCTATTAGTGTTCCTCTTGCCTTTGTATTTGGTCGTATTGGTAACTTTTTAAATCAAGAGCTCATAGGTAGAGAAACAGATGTTAGTTGGGGTATATTAGTTGATGGTATCCTTCGTCATCCTTCTCAACTTTATGAAGCATTTTTAGAAGGAGTTGGTGTTTTTATTGTTGTTTATGCTTACAGAAAATACCAACGATTTAGTGGAGAACTTATCTTAGTTTACGCTATTAGTTATGGCATCTTTAGAGCAATTGCTGAGATGTATCGTGCTCCAGATGTTCAGATTGGTTATATATGTTGTGATATGATAACTCAGGGTCAAGTTATGAGTTTAGGTATGAGTCTATTTTCAATGATTGCTTGGGTTTATTATGAAAGAAAGTCTAAAATAAAAGGTCTTAAGAAAAACTCTTAAGACTTTCTATCTTTACGATGAAGTTTTTTATCTCGCTCAACTGAGCCTCTCCAAAAATGATTTACCAACCAGTATCCACCCAAAGCTCCAACTACAGAATAAAATAGTGTTCCTGTGTACAAGTCTATAAAAATATCATCAATGTTATGGCTAAACCATTCTAGAGTCATCTCAACTGCTAAAGGTTCACTTCCTAAAAAGAAAGAACCTGTGAGATATTCCATATAGTACATAGGTGGCATTGTAAATGGATTACTTAACCAACACATTGCAAGACCAATAGGTACATTAAACTTAACAAAAGGCATCATTGCGAGTACAAGAAGCATTTGCATAGGCATTGGGATAAAAGCTATAAAGATACCTATAAAAACGGCCTTAGACACCATCTTTCTATTTGTAGATAGATATTCAGGTGGAACCTTATATTTTTTTATAAATTCTTTTAATTTTTCACTTTTACTTATTTTTTTTAAATTTTTTCTGACCATTAATACTACTTATATTTAATTGGGTAAATTATATCTTGTTTAAATTAAAATATCTATCAGTCTCAGCTACAACGACTTTAGATAAGATAAGTAATGCTATTAAGTTTGGCACAGCCATAAGTCCATTTGCTACGTCTGAGAAGTTCCAAACAAATTTTAACTCCATCATTGCACCAACAAGAACAAAACTTACAAATACTACTCTATATAATTTAATTGATTTTTCACCAAAAATATATTCAAAAGCTCTCTCACCATAATATGACCAGCCCAGAATAGTAGAATATGCAAATAATACAGTAGCAATTACGATGATGATAGCACCTGCATCTCCTAAGAAATACTCAAAACTTCTTAGTGTCAACTCTCCGGCACTTCCTCCAGTAGTCCAAACTGGGGCCATTAAAATAATAACAGCAGTCATAGTACAAACTACCAGTGTATCGATAAAAGTTTGTGTCATTGATACAAGAGCTTGTTTTACAGGATCATTGGTCTTTGCAGCTGCAGCTGCGATAGGTGCAGAACCTAAACCTGATTCATTTGAGAAAACACCTCTAGCAATACCATAACGAATAGCAGATGCAACGGCAGCACCTAAGAAACCACCTCCGGCAGCTATTGGGTTAATAGCATGATAAAATATAAGACCAAATGCATCTCCAACTTTATCAAAATTCATAACTATTATGATTAAAGCAGTTGAAATATAAACAATTATCATAAATGGAATTAGAATAGATGCAGTCTTACCAATAGACTTAATCCCTCCAAGAATAACAAAAGAGGTTACAGTTAATAAGACTATACCACTTATCCAAGGCTCTATAGAAAATTGAGAAGAAAGAACATTTGCTACAGCATTTGACTGAGTCATATTCCCGATACCAAAAGATGCTAATACAGTAAATAGAGCAAATGCATATCCAAGTTTTGGCATATTTGCACCATGAGTTAGGTAGTACATTGGTCCACCCTTAAAGCCATTTTCTCCTTCTTCTCTGTATTTAACAGCTAAGATAGCTTCTGAGTATTTAGTTGCCATTCCAACAAAACCAGTAACCCACATCCAAAAAACAGCTCCAGGACCACCAAAAGAGATAGCAGTTGCCACTCCGACAATATTTCCTATTCCAACAGTCGCCGCTAGTGCAGTCATAAGTGCTTGAAAGTGAGAGATATCACCTTTAGCTTCTTTTTCATCTTTAAAGATAAGTTTAATAGCATGGCCTAAAGCCCAAAACTGTAAACCTTTTAACCTAATAGTTAAGAATAGACCTGTTCCTACTAGCAGTGTTAACATTGGAACACCCCATACTAATGAAGAAATATCTGAAATAATTTGATTTAGGGATTCCATATACTGCCTTTGCTAAAATTTATGTTGATATTTACTTAGTGTTCTATAGTCTCACTTGGCTCACCAAAGTAATAACCTTGAGCGTAGTCAACTTCAAGTTCAACAACTTTATCAAAAATATTTTTGGAGTAAACAAACTCCGCTACTGTTTGTATATTCATTTTTTTGGCAAAATCAACTATTGTTTTAGTTATTAGTTGAGAGTCAGGATTTACATCTATGTTTTTAATCATTGATCCATCTATCTTAATATAGTCAACTTTTAGCTTCATAAGATATTCAAAATTTGAGTATCCAGTTCCAAAATCATCAATTGAAACCTTTGCTCCATACTCTTTTGCTTTTTCTATAAACTCTAAAACTTCATCAAAGTTTTCTATTCCCTCTGATTCTATAATTTCAAAAACAACTTTTTTACCCATTCCACTAACTTCTAGTTTATTAAGTATAAAATTATAGATTTCTCTATTTAAAATATCTTCAACAGAAATATTTATAGACACAAGATATGGTGAATCTTTGAATTTTTCAAAAGTTTTCTCAATCATAATCTTAGTCAATAGATGATAAAACTTATTCTTTTTTGCAAGTTCTAAAAAGTGTATAGGTGCTATATATTTTCCATCATTATCAATGATTCTCATAAGCGCTTCATACTTAACAATTTTTTGAGTTTTAGTATCGACAATAGGCTGAAATAGTGGAACTATTCTATCTTCATCTATCGCTGCTTTTAAGCGTTTTTTCCAGTTAAAGTTTTTCTCATAGACTTTTGCCATAGCCATTGAATCATCATAAATTAAATAATATTTTTTTGTTTTCTTTGCCACTACAAGGGCTGTATCTGCATTTACTAAAAGCATCTCACTTCCATAAGCCATACCTATAGTAGCACTCAAGTTTACTTCACTTCTATCATCTATTTTAAAACTTTCTTGTAAAATCTTTTCACTAAGTAATGAAGCAAAGGTAATAAATTCTTTGATGTCTACTCCATTAGTACAAAGGTAAGCAAACTCATCTGCATGAAGTCTATATAAAGATCCATTTTTTGGTATTGTACTTTGTAAAAAGTTAGCAAATTCTTTGAGTAGATTGTCTCCTGCCTCATCACCGTATAAATCATTTATCTCTTGAAAAGAGTCAATATTAACTATCATTAAAAAAGAATTGTTTCTTAATTCAAGCATCTCTGTTAATTTTCTTCTATTTTTTAAACCAGTTAAGTTATCATAATAAAATTGATGTTCTATAGAGTCTAGCATTGAGTTGAAAACTTCTTTAATAGAATCAATTTCTTCTATATTGTCATTGATGTTAACACGAGTTGTCATATCGTTTGAATTAGTAATATTCTTGATAACACTAGAAAAATTTCGTATAGGTTTAATAAGGTATTTGTTTAGTTTTGTAAATAATACTAAAAATATAACTAATGAAAACACTACTATAAAAAGTATAAAAAAGTTTACCATTTCATTTAAAGAGACTTTTAAATCATTTACAGGGTAAGAAATTTCTATTACACCCAAAACATTTTGTACCTTTGCATTTGTATGGCAAGATAAACAGTCATCCGTAGCTAGAACAGGATAATAATAATTTATATAATTTGAATTTGAAATTATTAAAGATTCCTCTCCTTGCATCGCTTTGTTTACTGGTTGTATAGAAGCTCTAGCTTTTTTATCTTTTTCTATATCTCCATAAAGTTGGGCAACAAGAGTACTTCTATAAGCATTAACTTTTAAGTTTTGGTCAGTCTTGTTAAGTCTAGTTATAATTTCATTAATATCATTTTTACTCCAACCTTTTTGCATAGCAGAGTATAGTGCTTCAAAGATTAGAATACTAGTCTTTTTAGCATCTATGTGAGCCAGAGTAGCAATGGCATTTTTTTTGACAAACCAAATAGTCCTTAGAATGTATAATTGTTAGTAACAGAATAATACTATAATAGAATTAAATATTCAATGTAGTTAGTTACAAAAGGGATTTTTTTAATAATACCACTCATTCTATTAATAATATGCTAAAATTCGACTTATATTATAAGAAGGTTGTTTATTTATGTCATTTGAAAAACTAGGGCTTATCAAGCCATTGCTTGGAGCTATTAAAGAGTTAGGTTATGAACATCCAACACTTATACAAAAAAGGGCTATTCCTTTAGTTTTGGCAAAGAGCGATGTATTCGCTACTGCTCAAACAGGAACAGGTAAAACAGCAGCTTTTGCTCTTCCAATTTTACAAAAACTCAGAAACACTACGGCAGATGAAAACAGAGCTATTAGAGCTGTGATTCTTTCGCCAACACGTGAACTTTCTATACAAATACATGAAGATGTAAAAAACTACTCAAAACATATGCGTATTACAAGTGCTATTTTGGTTGGTGGAAAAGATATAGAAGCTCAACAACGTATGCTTAAAACTGGTATTGATCTTGTTATAGCAACACCAGGAAGATTTATGGAGCTTATGGACAAGGGCCTTGATATTAAAAATATTGAATTTTTTGTAGTTGATGAAGCAGATAGAATGCTTGATATGGGTTTCTCAAAAGAGATAAGAAGAATTCATTTACAACTTCCAAAAAGACATCAAACTCTACTTTTCTCAGCAACATATAGCGACAAGGTTAGAAAGCTTTCAAAGCAGATCCTTACTAAACCCGCTTTTATAGAAACAGCTAAGAAAAACACTACGGTTGATACAATCAACCAAGTTGCATATATGGTTGATACGGATAGAAAAGCTGAGCTTTTAGCTTATCTTATTGGTTCAAGAAATTTCCCTCAAGTTTTAGTTTTTACTAAAACGAAGGTAAGCGCAGATGCTCTATTTATAGAGCTTCAAAAAGATGGTCTTAAGTGTGGAATAATTCATGGAGATAAGACTCAAGCAAACAGACTCAAAACTCTTACTCAGTTTAAAGAGGGACATACTAGAGTTCTTGTTGCGACTGACATAGCTTCTCGTGGTTTAGATATCGAAGAACTTCCTTATGTAATTAACTATGAACTTCCTTCTATCCCTGAAGATTATGTTCATAGAGTTGGAAGAACTGGTCGTGCTGGTAAAAATGGTGAAGCTATTTCACTTTTAGATATATATGATAAGTATGATATAAAAGATGTTGAGAGACTAATAGGGCAAAAAATACCACAAAAAGTAGTAGAAGGTTTTGAACCTGATCCGACTATTAGAAGAAAAGATCAAGATGAACTAAAACTAAAGAGTGAGCATAAAAAAGTTGAACAAAAGCATGTTCGAAAGAAAGCTTTTGTAAAACCAGTTTCAAAGAAGAAAAGAAAAACTACAAAGAGAGATACTAAATAATAGCAACTCTCTACTACTATTCATCATCAAATAGATGATGATATAGTAATCCATAAGTGATATAAACCATAGGTATACTCCATATAAGACCAATACCAAAAGGTAGAGCACTTACAAGAATACTAATCCCACTAAGCAGAGATAATCCAAAGAACTTAAACCACTGTTTAGTGACTGTTTTTCTAGATAGCTCCATAGCCTCCCAAACATTAAGTCCCTTGTCTACTATAAGTTGATATACAAAAGCATATGAAACAGCAAAGTAGATTCCAGGTATGATTAAAAGAACAAAACCAATTGAAATAATAACTGTCATAGCTACATAAGCGAGCATGATAGGCATAATCATTCCAAAATACTCAAAGATAGATGGGATACTTAACTCTTCTTCTCGTGAGTGTTTTACTCCTAGAATCATTATTCCGATTAGTATTGGAAGGGTAAAAAGCATCTCTACAGTAGAAGAGGCATAAATACTAATAAGTTCTTCACTGTATGGAAAAATAAACTCCACAAGAGAGTTGACAAATAAAGCGATAATAGCATATATAATAACTGAACCTGCAAAAGTCATTTTAACGCCATCACTACGGCGAAAGCCCTCTTTTAAGACACCTATTATGGAGAAATCATAAGTCATTTCAAGCCTTTTTCGGTATTATACCAACATGTTTGAAAATTATGAATTAGAAATTTTATATCAAGATGATTATATAGTCTGTATCAACAAACCTAGTGGACTTTTAGTTCATAAATCTATGATAGATAGACACGAAATATATTTTGCAATGAAGATGCTACGCGACCAAATAGGGCAGTGGGTATATCCTGTTCACAGGCTTGATAAACCAACTTCTGGTGTTCTATTATTTGCTTTAGATAAAGAGACCGCTAAGTTAATGTCAGAGCAGTTTAAAGAGCACACAACTAAAAAAACATATATATGTGTAGTGCGTGGTTATACACAAGATTCTGCAATTATAAATCATGCATTAAAAGAGAAACTAGACAAGATTGCAGATAAAGATGCAAGTAAAGAAAAAGAAGCTCAAGAAGCGATAACAGAATATGAAAAACTCGACTCAGTAGAACTTGACTTTGCAGTTGGTAGATATGATAAAACTAGATACTCTTTAGTAAAAGTAAAACCACAAACTGGTAGAAAACATCAGATACGAAGACATATGAAACATATCTCGCATCACATCTTAGGTGATACGAAATATGGACGAGGAGAACACAATATATTTGTACGAGAGAAGTTTGACTGTCATAGACTACTACTTCACGCACTTTCTTTAGAATTTAAACATCCATATACTCATAAAACTATGATTGTAGATGCAAAGATGGATGAAACTTTTAACTCTATTCTTGGCTCATTTTTCCCACAGCACACGAAACAAAGCTCTTTGCTTTAAGTCCTGTTGATGTAAAAGCTCCAAGTTCTTCATCATCCATAGGATAACCTAAGCCTCTCATTTTTTTACGAAATAATTTTTCGTGCTCATCATCTTTAATCTCTAGAGTTACTACTCTCGGGCTTTGTTCTAAGTCTACTTCTACTTCACCAAAATCTTTTACTAGAGCTTGTGTAACTGTATTAGCACAACCACCGCACTTTATATTTAGTGCTTTAAAACTTTTCTTCATTTTTTATCCTTTATTAGATTTTTTGGATGTTTAACTTTTCCATTATATATTATACTACAGCCTTGGGGCATAATAATGTTTGAGGTTTGATTCATAATAGAAAATCCCCCAGAAACTATATCAGAAGTAATTGAAACTTTTTCATTATTTCTAAAAATATTCTTAGCTCCAAAAGAAGCTATATCATCAATAAGCTCTGTTGAAAAGTCTATAGCTTTTTTTCCTGTTGTGAAAATAGATTCTGGAACTCTTTGAACTATATCAACAAGAGTTGAGGTAGTTTGTGTTGTTTGAGGATTTTTAATATTTCCTTTTAATGCTTGTGTGATTATTGCACACCCATTTTTATCTACTATGCTAATATCAAGAGAGTTAATATTTCCATTATCTTTTATATTTCCTAAGGCTGCAAGTAGAAACTTTTGTGTTCTTAGTGCTACATCATCAAGTTTTATTATTTTGTTTTTTAGGGAGATATCAAATTCTAGCTGTTGTATTTCTGTTTTGTTGTTGTTTTTAGCATAAAAACTAGAGATTAGAGATTCTGACATATTTATAATATTAAGACCCATCGCATCATTAAAAGTAGATATTTCTTCATCTATATTAACACCATTTAAAATAGCTGAACTAAGTGATATGTCTGTTTTAGCTGTTTGTGTTTTGATATTGTAATTTGCAGTTCCATTTAAAATACCACGATCTAAAATATCACCTTGAGCAACTAAGAAAGCCACTTTTTTAGCATCTACATCTTTTATGTTTATATTGAGATTGCTCTTGTTTAACTCAGCTTTTAACTCTCCGCCTAAAGAGTTGCTAATAATATTTAAAGTATTTGTATAGTTCGCACTTATCTTTAGAGGTCCATGAAAATTATTTGCCATGATAACTCTATATAGATAAAGTTCATTTATGTCTATTAAAAAGTTACTTTTTATTTGCTCTTTTTCATAAGAAAATGAATTTACAATTATCTTATCCTTATTGTGAGTAAACGAGCCTTTTGATTTGTATGGAGGTTCTAATTCTACTTTAGCAGCAAAGTTTAATGCTAAAGTATCTTTATTATAGTGCATCAAAAAAGTATCTTTTAAAGTAAGTAGTTTTGGTGTATAGTGCCCATTTAGATTTACCGAGACATAAGCATCTATGTCTTCGAGTTTCATATCTCTTCTAAGCTCTTCACTTTTTATTTTAAAGTCTATATCGTCAAACTTCCCTTCTGCTTGAATATCAACAAGTCCAAAAAGAGTCTTTGGTTTTTTAAGTGCAGATGCAAGCTTATGCATATCTATGCCGTGCGTATAAAATTTAAAATTATCATCTTCAAGTTTAAAATTTGTTTTGGAATCAAAACTTGAACTATAAGCATTAAGCAGTAGATGTTCTTTGTAACTTGCTTTACCACTCACTTTAAAAGAGTCTTGTTCTAAAGGTACAAAAGCTTTAAAATTTGACTCTAATAGTTTTGACTTAAAAGTGTAAGAACCTTCAGAGTTCGCACTTATATTATGTTCTTTCATCGTAGCATCTGTCTTAAGGGAGAACTTAATCTTGTCAAAATCACCACTTGCATCTAGATCCACTAAACCTTTTGCATAAGGCTTTAAAGATGCAAACTCTAAAAGTTCTTTTATATCCGCATTTTTAAGGCTTAAGTTATATTTATCATCTTCTAGATGCAACTGTGTTTGAGCTTTAAAGTCACTACTTCTAGCGTTTAGTTTTAAGATATCTTTGAAATTAATATCTCCATCAAATGTAAAAAGTTTTTTCATAAAAGACGCACTTAGTTTATAAGTAGTGTTTAACTCTTTATCTCTGTATTTCAGCTCTGCTAGACTAAGTTTAATATCTTTTACTCTTTGTTTATCATACTCAATCCAAGGAGAACTAAGTAATAAGTCTGCATCTAGACTCTTTGTATTTAGTTTTGCATCTAGGTCTAAGTAGCCACGTGCAAGAGGTTTTTGCCCAATTGCTTTTAAAACCTTAGATAGATGCAAGGCTTTAGTCTTTAAGTAAAGCATGCCATTTTTATAGCTTGCATCTAAGTCTCCTCCAAGCGAAGCTGTATGAAGTGAAGTTTGCATAGTTTTAGTGTCTATTTTAAGTGAGTCAATATCAAGACTCACATCTTTAAAAGTTATATTTGTGGACGCTGAGATATTTCTATCTTTATAGATGCCATCTGCATCTAAACTCATTTTATAAAAATCAGGAAGTTTAAAAAAAGAGAGAAGTTTAAAGTTCTCTTTTTCTAAACTAAGTTTTATGTCGATATTTTTTATCTGTGTTTGAGAGATATCTAGAAATTTTGTTCGTAAGTTTATAGAAGTGTTTGCACCTGTATATAGTTCTAAATCAAAGTCAACAAGTGCATCTGCTTTAACTTCTTTGGAATTTTGTTCTTGAAGAGTTTTTAGGTTTAGAGATGTGGCATCTACTCCAACATACCAGTTCTTTTTTAACTCTTTAACTATAACCTTTGCATTAGCACCATATAAAAAAACTTCACCATCTACTTCTAAGGCATCAGCATAAGTGATATTTGCACTTGCCTTGCCATAACCTTTTAGTGGATGGTAAGTTTTAAAGGCATTTATATCTCCACTGTAGTAAGCTTTAATTTTTAGAGGATATAAGTCTTGTAGAGTTGCAGTGATAGTATTGTTTGACTCAGAAATATAAGCTTGAACCTTTAGTTCAGAGATGCTAATCGATGTAACTTTAACTTTTTGCTCAAGGAGTTTTGAAGTGTAGTCCTCTAAAAAATATGTTGAGATTGGTTTAAATAGAAAAATAATAACTATAAATAAAAGTGCATAAAAATACTTTATCACTATAGTCTTCCTTATTTTTTAAACATTTTACTACATTGCAACTTGTCAATGTTTAATTTATACTCTTTATGTATAATCCCTTTAAATTTTCACAGGAGTAACCATGGAAGCAATCTATCCATATGCACATATAATCCACCTTATCTTAGCAATCATCTTTATCGGCTACGTATTTACTGATATAGCTGTTATCTCAACACTAAAAAATAAGTTTGATAAAGATACACAACAAAAGATTAACAAGACTCTTGGACAAAGAAGTTTTAAAATCTTTCCACTTTCACTTTTGTTTTTAGTTTTAACAGGCGGCATGATGATGTCTAAGTACATCAATTCAACTGCTGGTTTCTTTGAAACTGATTTGCAAAAGATTTTAGTATTTAAAATTGCTCTAGTTCTTATCATCGTTGCAGGTGTTTTATCAAACCTATATGTAAGATATACAAAGGGTAAAAAGAGTAACTTTATGGAGTTTCACTTTCATAAACTTGTAATTGTTCTAGGACTTTTAATTGTTATAGCAGCTAAGTGGATGTTCATAGCTTAAGTTCAAATGATAGAGTATTCATACCCGCTTTATAGACCACCAGCAGAAGCTGACAATATTATCATACAAGCTACCTACGGGTGTAGCTATAACAACTGTACTTTTTGTTCTATGTACAAAACAAAGAGCTTTGAAGTAAGAGCTATAGAAGATGTCTTTAATGATGTAGAAACTCTTGCTCACTCGTATCCAGACGCCAGAAAAGTATTTTTGGCTGATGGAGATGCTCTTGCACTTGATACTGAGTATCTTTTAAAACTACTAAAACATTTAAAACAATCATTTGTAAAACTTAGACGTGTTTCACTATATGCATCTGCACAAAATATACTTAATAAATCAACTCAAGACTTACAACTACTTAGAGAAAATGGACTGAATTTAATTTACTACGGAGTAGAGACGGGCAGTGATATAGTTTTAAAGAAGATAACAAAGGGTGTAAACCAAAGCGAGATTATCGAGTCGTTAAATAAAGCCTCAGATGCAGGACTTAAGATATCGGCAACAGTTATACTTGGAATGGGCGGAACAAAGTACTCAGATGAGCATATAATAGAGAGTTCAAAAATCATCAATGCTACAAGGATAAACTATCTATCAACTCTGCAACTCGGGCTTGAAGAAGATGCCAAAGAGAAGTTTTACAAACACTTTAAAGATTTTGAGATGCTAGGTGATATAGAGTTACTTCAAGAACAAAAAAAGTTTATACAACTTCTAAACCCAACTAATAAAATTATCTTTCGCTCAAACCATGCATCTAATGCCTTGCATCTAGCAGGGAATCTACCAAGAGAAAAAGAGAGACTTATTCAAGAACTAGACAATGCTCTAAGTGTTGGTGAAATGGCTTTTATACCTTCTATGTTTCGTGGGTTTTGATTAAATAATCTATTTGTGATATAGTCTTGTTATGTGAGGTGAAACAACTATGTCAAAAAAGCAAAACTTAATAAAACCATCGAATAAAGAACCTGTAAAAGATTTATTAACTGATATATCTGAAATGAGTTTAGATGAAATACTTAGTACCATGTCTAATCAACAGGAATTACTAGAAAATATACCAATTATAAAGTGGCTTTTCATTGGTGATAAAATTCGTTCAAATATTATGTCTGCTCACTTCATTAAAAAATATGCATATTTTATTGGACAAATAACAAAAAATCTAGAAGATATAGATAATGATTTATTGTCAGAAATTGATGATGAAAAAACTTCTCAGCAAATAGTTGATTACACGATTATCTATTTAGACCGCTATCACAATGAATTTAAAGCTAAACTTCTTGGTGAATTATTTATACAAACCTTTAAAAAATTTCATTTTTCATCTAAAGAATATAACTCCTTAATGTTTAGTATTGAGCAAATTCATCCAGTTGACGGTATTGATAAACTTGAAGAGTTTTATGATTATGCCAAACGTATGGAAGGTGAAATAAATGAAGATAAAAAAAGAAGTATTTGGCAAGAAGGAGCAAAACTTGAATATCAGTCTTTAGCAACAACAGGATTACTGATATTACCAGTAGGAGATAGTGGTATTGGTAATTATGGAGGTGCTAAGTTAAGCGATATAGGTAAACGTTTTTATGAATTAGTTGTACTTAATTGTAATTAGTGAATTAATATAAAGATGGAAAGGTCTTTTCATGAATATAAAATCTAAAAACAACAAAACTTTCCTTTACGGAGTTTCTATCTTGGTACTTGTAATGTCTTTGATAGCTATATATGGATACTATGAAAAAAATAGAAAAGTACAGCTATATAAAGATTTCAGAGCAAATAAGAAACTTATGTGCGGTGATGTACTTGTTCAAAGAAACAGAGGTTGGGTTATCAAAAATAATAGATTTTTTAGTAATGGCAAGACTATGAAAACCATAGTGTTTTGCAAAAGTGTACATAGTGTTAAGTAGTGATTTTAAGTCTGTTGTTTTAAACTCTACGCCACTTATAGATGTTCGTGCTCCTATTGAGTTTGAAAAAGGCTCCTTTCCTCATGCTGTGAATATTCCACTTATAGATGATAAACAAAGAAATGAAATAGGCATTTGTTACAAAAAATATGGTAATAAAGAAGCTGTGAAACTTGGACATAAACTTGTTAGCGGTGATTTAAAAGATGAGCGTATTAAAGCATGGTCAGATTTTATAAAACAAAATTCAGATGCAAAGCTTTTTTGTTTTAGAGGCGGTCAACGTTCAAAGATATCACAAGAGTGGCTAAGGCAAGCAGGAGATGATATAACAAGATTTAAAGGTGGTTATAAAGCCTTTAGAAACTATCTTATAGATGCGACAGAAGACTCCGTAAATCACTTTAAACCAGTTATTATTGGTGGATATACTGGTTCTGGAAAAACTATCTTACTAAAAAAACTAAAAAACTCCATAGACCTTGAGGGTTTGGCAAATCATAGAGGTTCTTCTTTTGGGAAAAAAACAACACCACAACCTTCTCAGATAAACTTTGAAAATGATATGGCTTATGATCTTATACAAAAACTTGACAAAGGCTTCAAATATTTAGTTTTTGAAGATGAAGGTAATCGTGTGGGAAGTGTGTTTATTCCAAAATATTTTGCAGATTATCTTAGCAAGGCTCCTCTTATAATACTTCAAACTCCAATAGAGCAAAGAGTAGAGATAACATTTGATGAGTATGTGATTGAGGCTCAAAAAATGTACGATAATACTGAGTTATGGAAAGAAGAAATACTAGGTGCAATTCATAGAATACAGAGACGACTAGGTAACCAAAAACATAATGAACTTTGCGAAACATTTGAAAATGCTTGTGTAGAGCAGATGCAAAGTGGCTCACTAGAAGCTCATAAAGAGTGGATAGAAACACTTTTAAGTGAGTACTACGACCCAATGTATGATTATCAGATTAAAAAACGATCTGAGCAAGTAGAGTTTAGTGGTTCAAGTGAAGAGATACTTGAATATTTATCAAATAGAGTATAGTGTTTTTGAGAGCTTGATATCATCTCTTGATGTTCATCTTGCATCTCTCCTATATAGTTAAATATTTTTATACCTACTATTTCATCTACTCTCTCTAACTTATTTTCTCTCGCCAATTCTAAAATCAAGTGCAATTTTTTGAAAGTAAGTTGAAAGATAGGATTAATCGATAATCTGCTAATCTTATTCGACCAAAAACAAAGAAGTA